>CAMGCN010000188.1 GCA_946040935.1 uncultured Clostridia bacterium
GCAAAAAACGTCTTTTTCACATGCGGTTATAATAACCTGACCTTTTTTTATCTCGCGCGAAACAAAATTTTTACGGTTTTCATCAAGCTCGCTCAACACGTCGTCGAGTAACAGCACGGGGTACTCTCCCGTCTTTTCCGCCGAAATTTCAGCCTCTGAAAGCTTCATGGCAAGAGCGAGAGACCTCTGCTGTCCCTGACTTGCAAAAGCTCTTGCGCTTTTTCCGTTCAGGGTGATTTCTATATCGTCTTTGTGTATTCCGCCGTTTGTCGTTCCGCTTCTTATATCCCTTTCGGTATTTTTTTCAAAAAGCTCTGAAAACTCTTCTTCGCTTCTTAATTCGTTGTAGCGAAACTCGGGTATTTCTTTTCCGTTTGAAAGAGCCGAAAAGATAATTTTTGCTTCTTCGTTGAGTTTTTTTACATATTCGTCTCTTTTTTGAGAGATAAACGCCGCTTCTTTCGCAAGCTGCATATTCCACAGGGGCGCCGTGCTGTCATATTCTTTTCTGTTTTCATAACAGCGTGCAAGGAGTTTGTTTTTTTGTTCAAGAACACGGTAGTACCTTTGAAGGGAGCCAACATATGCGAAAGAAAGCTGTGAAATTGCAGAATCGAGAAACTTTCTTCTCTCGTGTGGGCCGTTTTTTATCATGGTTAAATGCTCGGGGCAGAATACCACGGCTCGGAAAGCTCCTATAAACTCGCTTAACTTGCGAAGTGAAACTCCGTTTTTCTTTACGCTCTTTCCCTTTTGTCCGTAGCGTATTTCCGAGAACTGTTCTCTGTTCTCTGCAAAAAAATCAAGCTTTAGTACGGCTGTTTCTTTTCCGTATGAGATAAACTCTCTTTCCTTTGACGGACGAAAGCTCCTTCCCTGTGCAAAAAGATATACCGCCTCGAGAGCGTTTGTCTTTCCCTGCGCGTTATCTCCGAGAAGAATGTTTATTCCGTCGCAAAATTCTATTTTTTCTTTTTCCGCAGAACGGAAAGATGAAAGTTCTAATTTTTTTGCCAGCATTTTAAGCCATTTTAACGGGAAGCACCATGTAAAGGAAGCTGTTGTCGCTGTCCTTTGCGGTACCCTCTATCTGCATTGACATAAGAGGAGTCGCAAGGCTCAAGGTAATGCTGTCCTGCGGACATGAACGGAGCGCGTCGAGAAGATATCTGTTGTTAAAACCGATAAGCAGATCCTCTCCCGTATGCTCGACTGATATCTCATCCGTTACGCTTCCTGCGATATTGGCGGCGGAAACCCGGAGAATGTCTCCCTCAAAGGAGCATTTTACGCTCGAGCGTGCCTGTCCCATAATTCTGTCTTCTGTTACGAGCGCCGTTCTCTCAAGGCTTGAAACAAATGCCGCGCAGGAGAGATTTACGTTTATGGGAGATTCTTTTCTTATTACTCTGTTGTAGTCTATATACTCGGTGTCGATAAGACGTGAGAAGAAGGTCATGTTTTCAAAGAAGAACATTATATGCTTTCTTGTGAGTGTTACATTTACTTCGTCTTCCGTGTCGGAAATGAGCTTTAAAAGCTCGGTAAGAGTTTTTCCCGGCACAATAAACCTAAGATCGAAAACTCCGTTTTCAGCCGTCGCTTCGTTTATCTCGCATTTGCAGTCGCGCATTGCGAGCATGTTTCCGTTGCAGGAAACTATTTTTAAGCGGTCCTCGGTTATTTCAAAATATGCTCCGTTCAGAGCGTTTCTCTGATCGTTTACCGCTATGGCAAACTGAATCTCGCTTATCATGCTTTTTAGCTTTCCTTTGGAAATCTTAAACGAGTTGTTTCCGCGAAGCATGGGAAGGGAAGGAAAGTCGCTTCCGGGAAGAGAATGCAGTTCAAACTTTGAGATTCCCGACGTTATACGGCAGAGGTTTTTTTCGTCTATTTCAAAGACTATTTCTTCATCGGGCATAACCCGTATAATACGGGAGAGCTTTGCCGCGTTTATTATGAAGGTTCCTCCCTCTTCGCTTTCTACTCTGCAGTTTATTACTTCTCTTATTCCCTTTTCCATATCGTAGGAGCATATTACGCATTTGTCAAAGCCTTCGGTCTCGAAATATATGCCTTCTATCGCCGTTATTGTATTTCTTTCGGATACGGCGCAGAGGGCGGGCGCTATTGCCGCTTGGAGTTCGCTTTTGTTGAAAACTATTTTCATTGTCTTTTTCCTCTCTAATCTAAATGAGAAAATAATATTTATTTATATCTCTATGATATTATTATAGATTAAATATAGCAGTAGCAGTAGGGGCTATGCAAAATGTGCAAAAGTTCGGTTTTCCTTGAAAAATAAGGAGTTTTTGGAGGTTTTCGCCTGTTTATATTCCGTTTTTTTCATGTTTATGAATTTTGAGTAAATCTCACAAAAATTTTATTAACAGCTTTTTCAACAGTTAAAAAAGCGGGTTTTATACAGAAACTCCTGTGCAAAACTTTTTTCGCTTTTTATGAACATTTTTCCTGACAGAAAATCTACACGCCGCCTGTGCAAAACTAAAGCTGTCTTTATTCTTTTATTTCCTTTATGAGGTCGTCTATCGAAAGCTCGAGCAAAGGATTGTTTTTCAGCTCTTTTTCTATTACCGAGAGGCTGTTCATTACGGTCGTGTGATTTCTTGAAAACTCCTGACCTATCTTGGGAAGAGAAAGCTGTGTTATCGAGCGGATTATGTAAATCGCTATATTTCTCGCCTTTACTATCTCCTGATTGTGCTTCTTTCCGCGTATGTCTTCTTCAGAGATTCCGTATTTTTTAGATACTGCGGTGATTACCTTTTCGACTATTACAGAGTCAGGCTCTTCTCCCGATACCATGTCGGAGATACAACGGGTTGCCAGCTCTAATGTCGGTTCGGTGCCGAGGAGCATGGCCTGTGCGGCTATCTTCTTTACAGCTCCCTCCATCTGACGGATATTGCTTTTAAGATTCTGTGCGAGCAAATCGAAAATTTCAGGCGGAAAATGAATGGGATATGCTTTTGCCTTTTCCTGCATTATCGCTATCCGAAGCTCGTAGTCGGGCGCCTGAATGTCAGCGAGCAGTCCCCATTCAAAACGGGTTCTTATTCTGTCCTCTATATCGCGGATGTCCTTGGGAGGACGGTCGGAGGTGAGAACTATCTGCTTGTTGTCCTCATACAGCGCGTTGAAGGTATGGAAA
>CAMGCN010000189.1 GCA_946040935.1 uncultured Clostridia bacterium
GTTATGAAAATGGCGTCAATGGCTGTCGGAATTATAGTACTTTTGATAATGCTCGTATTCGGGGCAGGAACAGGCGTGGCGTCTCTTTATACAGTGCTCTTCCAGCTCTTCTGGATGATACCGCTTTTGATAATAGTGAGATTTTTACTTTAATGATTTCAGACAAGGTACTTAAAAGCGTCGAAAAACCCGGACGATATATCGGCGGGGAATACGGCGAAATAATCAAAAACAAGGAGGAAGTAAAATGCCGTTTTGCATTTTGCTTCCCCGATACTTATGAAATAGGAATGTCAAATCTGGGCGTCAGAATTCTCTACGGCTCGCTCAATCGCGAAAGCGATATATGGTGCGAGAGAGTCTACGCCCCGTGGGTTGATATGGAAGAAAAAATGAGGGAGCAGAGCATCCCTCTTTTTGCACATGAATCCCACGATCCGATTAAAGACTTTGATATAGTGGCATTTACTTTGCAGTACGAGCTTTGTTATTCCAATGTGCTAAATATGCTCGAACTTGCAGAAATTCCCCTCGAGAGTAAGGACAGAGGTGATGAGGACCCGATAGTTATCGGCGGCGGTCCCTGTGCGTATAACGCTGAACCGGTAGCTGATTTCTTTGATGTTTTCAGTATAGGCGAGGGTGAGGAAGCGCTCGTTGAGTTTTCGAGATTATATATAAATATGAAAGAAAGCGGAAGCTTCACCCGTTCGGATTTTTTGCACGAAGCGGCGAAGCTCCCCGGTTTCTATGTACCCTCCCTCTATGACGTCTCATACAATGAGGATGGAACGGTTAAGGAGTATGCTCCCATTTACGACGACATTCCCCGTCGGGTGACCAAGCGCATAATGCGGGATATGGATAAAAGCTATTTTCCCGACAAGCTCGTCCTTCCTTATATAAAGACAGTGCAGGACCGTATAATGCTCGAGGTTTACAGGGGATGTATTCGGGGCTGTCGTTTCTGTCAGGCGGGAATGGTTTACCGCCCCATAAGAGAAAAAACCGTCAAGTGCCTGAACGATCAGGCCAAGTGTCTTTTTGAAAGCACGGGATATGATGAAATATCTCTTTCGTCGCTTTCCATTTCCGACTATTCCCATATTGATGAGCTTACTGAAACTCTCCTTGATTGGACGGACGAAAAGCGGGTTAATCTCTCCCTTCCGTCCTTGCGGCTCGATTCTTTCACGCCGACTCTTATGGACAGGATATCTTCTGTTCGCTCAAGCGGCCTTACTTTCGCACCCGAGGCGGGTACACAGCGCTTGCGTGACGTTATAAATAAGAATGTAACCGAAGACGACCTCATGCATGCGTGCGATGTGGCGTTCGGATATAAGAAAAATTCGGTCAAGCTCTATTTCATGAACGGTCTTCCGACAGAAACCGACGAGGATATTAAGGGTATTGCGGACCTTGCAAAAAAGTGCGTGGAGCGGTATTATCAATCGCCCGAACGCCCGCGCGGAAGAGCGCCCCAAGTCACAGTCAGCGTTTCCTGCTTTATTCCTAAACCTTTTACCGCTTTTCAGTGGGAGGCGCAGGATTCTATACAAGAGCTTGAAAGAAAGCAAAGACTCCTTGCGGGGGAAATCCGCGATAAAAAAATTCGCTACAATTGGCACGGTGCTAATGCCAGCCGCATTGAGGCGGTTTTCGCAAGGGGAGACAGAAAGCTGTGCGCCGCTATCAAGGAGGCGCACGCTATGGGTGCGCGTTTTGACAGCTGGGACGAATTTTTCGATTATGATAAATGGATGCTCGCCTTTGAAAAAACGGGAATTGATCCGTGGTTTTATACAGAGCGCAAGAGGGAATACGACGAGGTCTTCCCGTGGGATATAATAGACTGTGGAGTGACCAAGGAATTTTTGATCCGCGAAAACAAGCGGGCTCATGAGGAAAAGACAACTCCGAACTGTAAGGAAAAGTGTTCGGGCTGCGGTGCAAATCGACTGGGCGGAGAGAGAACATGGTGTACAAAAACCTGCGAATAGAATTTGAAAAAGTCGGTGCGTTAAAATTTATTTCACACCTTGATTTGTGCCGCACTATGCGTGAGGCGTTTAATCGCGGCAAGATTCCCGTCGGATATTCCGAGGGTTTTAATCCGCACCCGAAAATGACTTTTGCGTTGCCCCTTTCGGTAGGATGTGAGAGCGTGTGCGAACTCATGGATATAAAAGTGCCAGAGGATACCGATCCGGATATTGTGGCGAGCTCACTCGACGCGGTGACGGCGCCCGATCTGCGTTTTAAGCGCGCATATTTTCCGGACAGCAAATTTAATGATGTCGCCGCCGCAAAATACCGTGTCGTTTTCTCTGCGGACACAAATATGCAGATGCTTGCACAGATACTCGAAAATCCCGATAAGATAACTAAAACGTCTAAAAAAGGGGTAGAGAAAACCGTCGACATAAAACCGATGATATACGACTATGAAATATTAGGCGACAAAGAGATAGTCGTGACGCTTGCCGCGTCACCGGATAATTATCTTAATCCTGCGGCTTTGTGCGATATGCTTATAAAAAGCGATCCCGACGGCGACTATGCCGTCACGAGACTTGCGATAATAGACAAAAACGGAGATAATTTCAGATAGGTTATCTGTCTTTCAGTATAAGGTTGCTGTTGCCGGCGTCGTCCATAGAAAAGAGAAATACTTTTTTGTATTGCGTGCCGAGTTTTTTTAATTCACGGAAAAGCCAGTCGCGGTTTTTGCCGAGCAGATTGAGGTTGTAGTCGTAAATGTGGCCGTCGATAACAAGAGGATGTGAAATTCCGCACTCTTTTTCCTTTATTCCGAGGTCGCCTTTTGTCACTCCGAGGTGGGGTGATTTGGGCGCTATGGAGAGCTGACCGTTTTGCTCGAGGATTGCATACTCGACATCGGAAATGTCGTATATGTCTTTTTTTCTCATCTCGGATAATAACTCATCGAGGGATATCCTGTTTTTTCGAAGCTGTTTTTGGTCGAGTTTCCCTTTTACAACAACGATGCAGGGAACTCCGTCAAACAGCTTTTTGAATTTAGGTACTTTTGTCGCGGTAAATGAGATGAGTATCTCAAAAACGAAGAGCATCATTATCGGAACAACTGCGTGCAAAAGGGGCACGTCGGGATTAGTTATCGGGTCTGTCTCTTAT
>CAMGCN010000190.1 GCA_946040935.1 uncultured Clostridia bacterium
GGGAGATTGTTATTTCTTTCTGTTTCTTTTGTCTTCTTAGGCAATTTTTATTCCTCGTCTGTTCTTATGATTTTGAAGCCGGCGGCTTTTATCAGCCTGTTAAATACGGCGAGGCCTATGCCCGATTTATCGGGCATAAATGCGTATATCAGAGAGATATCCTTTCTCTCGTCAAAAGCACGAAGCGCATCAAAAAGCTCGTGTGCGGCACCGCTCATATCATCTATACTTCCGATTACATGATACGGTATATTTTGAAAATAAGGTATATCCTCATCGTATATAAGCGCACCGCACTTTTGTTTTTCGGCCTGTTCTAAAATATATTTCCGTGCACATTCGTGATTTCCGTCAATTATAATAACGGGTATCTCGGGTGCGTAATGGCGGTATTTCATACCCGGTGCTATGGGTGGGGCGTCGGCTTCCGCCTTTTCTTCTATCGCTCTGTCGGTTTTGACTTGGGCGCACACTTCATGAAGCATTTCAAGAGTTATTGCACCCGGACGGCAAAGAGTAAGTGAATTATCCGAATTTATTTTTACGATAGTGGATTCAAGTCCTATATCGCACACACCGCCGTCAATTACCATCTCTATTTTTCCGTCAAGGTCATGCATGACATGGTCGGCACAGGTCGGACTTGGCTTTCCGGATGTGTTTGCCGACGGCGCACAAATCGGGACGCCTGCACACTTTATCAAATTCCTTGCTGTTTCGTTTACAGGAACACGCACCGCCACTGTATCAAGACCGCCTGTAACAGACTTTGGCACTATATCCTTTTTCGGTAAAATAACCGTGATAGGGCCGGGCATAAAAGAGTCTGCAAGTTTATAATACAGCGGTGATGTATAAGCGTATTTTTCCGCGTCAGACGCCTGTGCAAGGTGTACTATAAGCGGATTATCGCTCGGTCTTCCCTTTGCCGCGTAAATTTTTTTTGCAGCTTCGCCGTCAAGAGCATTTGCTCCCAAACCGTACACAGTCTCTGTAGGAAACGCAACAAGACCGCCGTTTCTTATAATTTCCGCCGCTTTTTCTATATCCTTTTCGCTTGTTAAAACTGTTTTCATCAATATTCGCTGTTTTTTAACTTTTCTACTGTATCAGCCGTTATCAGTGCATTTATCATCTCATCAATATTTCCGTCGAGGAAGGATGAAATAGAATGCAAGGTTAAAGATATCCTGTGGTCGGTGACGCGCCCCTGGGGATAGTTGTAGGTTCTTATCCTCTCGCATCTTTCGCCGGTTCCGACCTGACTTTTTCGCTCGTTTGCTATCTTGTCATGCTGTTCGGCTGACTTCATTTCATAAAGCTTTGTTTTGAGAATTTTCATAGCCTTATCTTTGTTTTTGAACTGGCTTCGCTCGTCCTGACATTCGACGACAATTCCCGTAGGTATATGTATTATGCGTATTGCCGATTCTGTTTTGTTGATATGCTGGCCGCCCGCGCCGCTGGATTTACAGCTCTCTATCTGAAGGTCGGACGGCTTGATTTCAATCTCGACATCCTCTGCCTCGGGAAGTACAGCGACCGTGACGGTAGATGTGTGTATTCTTCCCTGTGTTTCTGTTTCTGGCACTCTCTGGACTCTGTGTACGCCGCTCTCAAATTTGAAACGCGAATACGCACCCGCCCCTTCCACAAGGAAAGAAACCTCCTTATAGCCTCCGAGACCTGTTTCCTGCTCGTTTATGAGCGACAGTGTAAAGCCCGCTTTGTCACAATACATAGAGTACATACGGTACAAAACGCCGACAAACAGCGCCGCTTCTTCACCGCCTGCGCCCGCACGTATTTCTACTACGACGTTTTTGTCATCGTTGGGATCACGCGGCAAAAGAAGCACACGGAGCTCTTCGGTTAAAACCGACATTTTCTCTTTGGCAGATTTGTATTCCTCCTCGGCGAGCTCTTTCAGCTCGCTGTCAGGGCTTTCAAGGATTTCTTTTGCTTCGTCAAAAGCTTTTTTTGTCTCCTTATACTCCCTGAATTTTTCAATAATGGGAGTGAGTATCTTGTGCTCGCGCATAAGCGAAGCAAAAGTCTCTTTATCGGAAATCACCTCTGCGCTTGTGAGTTTCTTAGATATTTCCTCGTATCTTATTTCTGCGTCGTTAAGTTTGTTTATCATTTGTTAAATGCGGAGAAAGCGAGGTATGTCATATACAAATCAGCCTTTGATATCACCTCATACGGTGCGTGCATGGATATAACGGCAACACCGAGGTCAACAACGTCGATATTCTTTTCGGAAATATATTTTGCAACAGTACCGCCGCCTCCGAGATCGGTTTTGCCGAGTTCGCCTGTCTGCCATACAACTCCTGCCTTGTCAAAAATGTTACGAATATATCCTACAAATTCAGCCGAAGCGTCGTTTGTAGAGCTTTTGCCTCTTGAGCCTGTGTATTTTGTCATAACCACACCTTCGTTTATATAAGAAGAGTTCATCTTCTCATATACGTCGGCATAGTCGGGATCAAAGGCGGCATTGACATCCGCCGAAAGGCACTTGCTGTTCATGCGGACTTTGTTTGGGTTTGCCGACAGCGCAAGAGAAATCTCGTTGATTATATCAATAAAGCACGCAGTCTTCATGCCTGTATTTCCGTCGCTACCGGTCTCCTCTTTATCAGCGAGAATGCACATACATGTATGCTCGCTGTCAAGTGTGTCAAACAGAGCCTGAAGGGAGGGATATGAGCAAACCTTATCATCATGGCCGTATGCACAGATGAGGGAACGGTCAAAACCGAGCTCGCGCGCCTTGAAAGCCGGAACCGCCGATATTTCCGCGGAAATAAAGTCAGATTCTGTAATACCGTATTTCTCGTTTAATATTTTGAGGATATTGAGCTTAATGCCCTCGTCTGTCTCCCCGTCAAAGGGCTCCGAGCCGACAATTATATTAAGCGTTTCTGCAGGAACAGCCTCTGCAAGAGTTTTTTTCATCTGCTCCTGTGAAAGATGAGGAAGAAGATCGCTTACATAGAATATCGGGTCACTGTCGCTCTCTCCGACATTAAAGTCAATAGTTTCTCCGCTTGCCTTGGTTATAACGCCGTGGAGAGCAAGAGGCTGTCTCTTATACACATCTGACGCTGCCGACGAAGGCTTAGGTGT
>CAMGCN010000191.1 GCA_946040935.1 uncultured Clostridia bacterium
CGCCGAGAGAGCGCGCCATGCCGTCGCCCAAACACAAAAGATTGAGCGACGGTGCGACTGCCTGTGCCGCTGTGCAAAAAACAAGAATTATAACGGCCGGAATTGCAATATCAGACATTTTCACACCTGAAAATCCGCCTGCCGCGAAAGCGTTATATGAGGGCAGAACATCGGGAAAACGATATGATAAAAAGGATATTCCCGCATTGAAAAGAGCAGAAACCGCGACTCCCGAAAGGAGTATGAGCGTTTTTGAGTTTGCCCGTCCCGAGCAAAGTCCTATAACCGTGAAGGTAGTTATCAGCGCGCCGATAAACGCGAAAACAGGCTGATATGCAAACATTCCCGGGAAAAGACACATTGATAATATCACGGCAAATCCGGCGCCTGCGTTTACGCCGATTACATTCGGCGCGCATAGCTCGTTTGCCGTTACGCTCTGCAAAAGAAAGCCGGAAACGGAAAGAGCCGCGCCGCTGAGCGCCGCGCCCAAAACACGCGGCAGGCGCAAGTCAAAGAGTATCACACGCGCGGTGTGATACTCTTTTTTGTCCGTGACAGCGCCTATTATTTCGGAAAGCGATAGCTTCACGCTCCCCATGACGAATCCGCAGAAAAGCGCGGCGAACAAAAGCGCCGTAAATATCATTGCGAACGCGACTTTTTTTCCTTTTGTCATTTATTCTCCGTAAAGTTCATTATAAAGCGTTTTATACGCCGTTGCCCAACGGGAATTAGGCTTGTAGTGGAAAAGCTCCTTCGGCAGATATACAACCCGCCCTTTCTTCACAGCGGTAAGGGAACGCCAGCCCTCGCCTGATATGAGGGAATCAAAATATGCCCTTGACTCCTCTTCTTTTCCCATAAAGCTGACGAAAATATAATCAGGATCGGCGGAAACAATCTCTTCAAGGCTCAAGCCGTCGAGGAGAACTCTCGCCTTTTCGGCTATATTCTCTGTTTTTAACTCTTTGAGCATCTCGCACACAAAGTTGTCCTCTGCCGTTTTCGCCTTGGTCGAGCGTGCGCCCGAGCCTGCGCGGACAAAGAGAATGCGCGGCTGTTTTTCCCTCTCGGGAACAGAGAAGATAATCTCGTCCGCCTCTTTTTTGACCTCCTCGCCGTACTTTACGTAATTTTCCTCACATTCGGTGATTTCGCAAAGTATCTTAAGCATGGATAGATAGTCGTCGAGACTCTCGACTCTGAAAAGCGCGGCAGGAATCCCTGCGTCGCGGCAGAGATTGCATGCGTCGGCATTGCTTTCGTAGTCAGCCGTACCTATAACAAGGTCGGGAGAGGCCATGATAAGCGTTTCGGTATCAATCGTTGTGTGCCCTGCCGACTCGTCCACGAGCAGAACTCCTTCTTCGGCAAATCCCCTCTCAACGCTCTCTCCTACCGTGATGTCGACACGTCCTCCTGCGCTCACCCATATATCGGCAAAGGAAGAAAAGAGGACGGCAACCTTTTCGGGTTTTTTATTAAGCGTCACGAGGTTACCGACAGAATCGGTGAAGGTGACATTATATTCCTCGGGCGTTTCGCCCTCTCCTGTACCGCTCTCCTTATCTGTGCAGGAGAAAAGAAGCAGGGTGCAAAGCGAGATAACTAAAGTCAATACTCTTTTCAGCATGTGGCTCCGCCCTTGACCTTCTTTTCGAGAATTTCATCGCGGTCTATTTTACCGTTCAGTATCTTGTCCTCGACATAATCAAAGCCGAGACGCGCAACCGTGTCTGCAAATCTCTCTCCCGTTTTGCCTTCGTCTCTGAAGATGAGTACAGCCTTTTCGACAACGTCGATAATTTCCTGCTCGGTTGTGAAAATCTTTTTAAGCGGCATACCCTGGGCGACCTTTTTGCCCCATCTGCCTCCGATATAAACTCTGTATCCCGAGCCCATGCTGTCCACCGCGCCGAACGGGCACTTGCCGACGCAGCGTCCGCAGTGATTACATTTGTCGGGATCTATCACTATCTTGCTGTCAACGAGCTTTGAAACTCGGATAGGACATGCCGACTCAACCTGGCACACCTTACAGCCGCGGCATTTTGAGAGGTCTATTTGCGGAGCTCTCTGTCCGACTATGCCGAGGTCGTTAAGGTCGGGTTTTGTACAGTTGTTAGGACAACCGCCGACTGCAATCTTAAATTTATGAGGAAGTACAACGTCGTGCCAACCCTTGTAGTATATATCGTGAAGTTTTTCCGAGAGAGCAAAGGTGTCGATAAGACCGTACTGGCAGGTCGTACCCTTACAGGAGACAACGGGACGGACCTTCGAGCCTGTACCGCCCGTTTCAAGTCCTGCCTGCGCGAGGAACTCAAAGCATTCGTCAAGAGAATCGTACGCAACGCCCTGAATCTCGAGTGTAAGACGGGTTGTCATTGTAACTTCGCCCGAGCCGAACTTGCTCGCCGCCTCTGCGACCTTCATCTGTTCTTCAGATGTGAGCTTACCGTTTCTTGTGATTACCCGGACATTGAAAACATCGTCATAGCGCTTGTCCTGCAGACATCCGAGTCCCTTAACACGCTTTATCTCCTCGGCAGGGAGCTTTTTGCCCTTGCGCTCAACGCGAACACGGTTGAAGGTCATACCGCCCTCGAGAACCCGGGTGTCAGTGTATCCGTACGCTTTCAGGCGGTTCTGCAGGAAATACCCTCTCTTGCCCTTCGCACATACGAGAAGGAGCTTTTCGTCTGTCGGGATATCCGCGATAGGGCCGTTTACCTTTGAGAGGTCTATATGACGCGCGCCGGGGATAGTCGGCACGGGAAGCGCGTCGATGACCGTATAGTCTTTAGCCGCGCCGTCAAGGTATTCTTTTGGAGTGATAGTCTCAAGCTCGCCTGAAAGTTTGTTCTCAAGGATATAGCAAGCGCTGACAAAAGGATGTATAGCCGTCGAGAAAGGCGGAGCGTATGAGAAATCGACCGTATCAAAGTCGCTTATCTTCATACCTGCCGAAATTGCCGTCACGGCGATATCGTTTATCTTGTCAACAGCTCCTCCGCCGAGCACCTGCGAGCCGAGCAGCTTGCCGCTTTTATCGCTTATAAGCTTTATGATAAATGTATCCGCGCCCGGATAGTAATGCGCCTTGTCGTCCAAAA
>CAMGCN010000192.1 GCA_946040935.1 uncultured Clostridia bacterium
ACACCTAAGCCTTCGTCGGCAGCGTCAGATGTGTATAAGAGACAGATGTGATATAATAAATATAATAATTAATCGGGAGAAACGGCATGATTGTTAAATTCGGCGTAAAAGACACCCTCGTCATGAAGAAAAAACATCCTTGCGGCTCTGACCGCATGCTTGTGCTCTATGCCGCGTCCGACGTCAAATTAAAGTGTCTCGGCTGCGGGCATGAGATGATGGTATCAAGAGAAAAGATTGAGAAAAAAATAAAAAAGGTAATAAGTCCTGAAAATGAGTAAAAAATACAAGTTAAATCCAAAAAGAACTTTTATAACGGAATTGTTTATAGTGGTGCTTTTAGCGCTGGCACAGGTCGTTCTGCTCATACTCTACGCATGGCAGCTTTTCAAAGCCGTCGCGATAATAGAAATCGCTTCCCGGGTTTTGAGTGTTTTCGTAGTCATTTATGTTATAAACAAACGTGAAAACAATTCATACAAGCTCGCGTGGGTAGTGCCTATTCTGCTCTTTCCCGCGTTCGGCGGAATGCTATATGTCTTTTGTCAGGGACGAATCAGCATTTTCGCCTTTCGCAAAAAGATACTTGAAACGGAAAAGCATTTTCATCAGTCAGTCAAGGACATGCCTGACGCGTCAGGTGATTTTGAAACCGAAAATCCCGATTATAAGCCGCGTACAGAATATCTGAAAAGCCTCGGTTTTCCCATGTATTCAGGAACGGACGCAAAATATTATCCGATGGGAGAGGATGTTTTCGACGATATCATCTCCGCCCTGAAAAGCGCAAAAGAATACATCTTTATAGAGTATTTTATAATTCATGAGGGATATTTTTGGAACTCTATACTTGACATACTTACCGAAAAGGCGTCCGAGGGAGTCGATGTCCGCATAATATACGACGGGGTGGGAAGCGTCACTACTCTGCCGAGAAAATACAATAAAACTCTCCAAGCGCTCGGAATAAAATGCAAGGTGTTTAACAGGTTCGTCCCTGTTATCTCCACAATGCAAAACAACCGCGACCACAGAAAGGTACTCTCAATAGACGGGAAAGTGGCGTTTACGGGCGGTGTGAACCTCGCAGATGAATATATAAACAAAATAGAAAAATTCGGAAAGTGGAAAGACAGCGCCATTCGCGTGACGGGCAGCGCGGCACAGGGATTTTCTCTGATATTCCTGCGAAACTGGAACATCATAAACAAAGAGTACGAAGACCCGTCAAAATATATAAAGAGTACGACAGGCGATAACGGCAAAGGATATTTCCAACCCTATTGCGATAATCCCTTTGACAGTGACGAAGTAGGGCGCAATGTTTATCTCGACATGATATCCCGCGCGAAAAAAAGCATATATATCATGACGCCGTACCTTATTATGGACGAAGAGCTTGACTGTGCAATAAAGCTCGCCGCGAGAAGCGGCATCGACGTGAGGATAATCACACCTCACAAAGCAGATAAAAAATTCGTATATATGGTCACCCGTTCATCATATGCAGAGCTTATGGAGTCGGGCGTTAAAATCTACGAATACACCCCCGGCTTTATTCACTCTAAAAATGTGCTTGTCGACGGAGAGTGTGCGGTTGTCGGGTCTATCAACTTCGATTACCGCAGTCTGTATCTGCATTTTGAGTGCGGACAGCTTTTCTACTCGAGTCCCGCGCTCGAAGAACTAAACGACGATTTTGAAAAAACCTTTGAGCTTTCGCAAAAAATAACATTTGACGACTGCAGGAAAAATTCGGGTATATCGAGAATAGCCACCCAGCTTCTCAAAGTTTTCACTCCCCTTTTCTGAAAAAACATAGTATAAAAATCACCCATGCGTTCAAATTAACATGGGTGATTTTTTATGCCGCAAATTAAAAAAATATTGACGGTTTTTTCAATCGGCGCCGTCTGTTATTCAGCGCTCGAAATACTCTGGCGCGGTTTTACGCATTGGTCCATGTCGCTTGCCGGCGGAGTGTGTATGTGCGGAATATACACAATAAACGACAAAATGAAAAAGATTAACCGGATGGAAAAATGCGCGCTCTGCACTCTGCTCATTACAACCGTGGAGTTCTTATTCGGCGTTATCTTTAACCTTATCCTTCACATGCACATATGGGACTATTCGCGCTTTAAGTATAATATTTTGGGACAGGTGTGCCTCATTTATTCTCTTTTATGGTTTATAGTCTCTTTCCCCGCTCTGCGTATATGCGACTATCTCAAAAAAAATATGCTTGATTAACTGATTTTTTTGAAGTATAATAACAGTATGAGAAAACATCATAACTCAAGAAAATACAGCTTAACTTCTCTTTTGATTATTGCGTTGTGCGTTCTCGCCGCCCTCATCGTATCAAGGGGCGCGAGGGAAAGATACGCCGTCTCCGCTATGGCGGACGGCGTATCATACGTTCAATTTATAGATGTAGGTCAGGGCGACTCTGCTCTGATAAGTCTTCCCTCCGGAGAAAACGTGCTTATTGACGCAGGGCCGAAAAGCTCGGCAGGCAAGCTGTGCAATTATCTAAATGAGCAAGACGTTGAAAAGATAGATCTGTTAGTTTTGACTCATCCGCACGAAGATCACATAGGCGGCGCGGAAAAAGTATTTGATTTATACGATGTAGAGGAACTGTTAATACCCGACGGCACGAGCGATTCGTCGATTTATAAAAAGACTATGCAATCGGCAGAAGACGAGGGGTGCAAAATAACAACTGCAAAGGCAGGTATGACTACATCCTTTTCCAACGCGCAGTTCACCGTGCTCGGTCCTGTTTTTCCCGAGGAATATGACACAAACAATTTAAGCATTGTCATGACATATACATACGGAGAGACTCGGTTCATTTTTACGGGAGACGCCGAATTTCCCGCCGAAAACGACATAATTGACAAGTTCGGAGACGATATGCTGAAAAGCGATGTTCTTAAGGTCGGACACCACGGCTCGTCAACATCTACGGGTTACGGTTTTCTGTCTGCTGTATCTCCCGATTTCGCCGCGATATCATGCGGTAAAAACAACGAATACGGTCACCCTCATTCGGAAATACTGAATATGTTAAAAACGGCTAAGGCTGTCTCTTATACACATCTGACGCTGC
>CAMGCN010000193.1 GCA_946040935.1 uncultured Clostridia bacterium
GAAAGCTACGGCTGCTATTCTCCGGTAATAATTAAAACGGCGGAAGAATATATATCTGAAAACGGCGGAGAACATACCGTAAAAAGCTTTACCCATTATTCGCCTGAAGAGCTGTACTATCAGATATCGAAAGGTAATCCTGTTATTGTGTGGATAACTATCGCCCTTGAAGAGCCGACGATACTCGAAACATGGCGCGTAGGCAATGTTTTCTTTAATTGGAAGCATCCTGAACACTGCGTTTTGCTTACAGGTTATGATTTGGAACAAAGGACTGTCGTAACATTAGATCCCATGAGCGGTGAGAAGGAATATGATATGGACGCCTTTGAGGAGTGTTTTCACAAAATGGGCGAACAAGCTGTTGTTATTGAATAAAATAACAAATACCTCTTTGAAAGCATAGCTTCAAAGAGGTATTTTTATATTTTCGACTGTCTTTAGATATATTAGCTCACCGGGTTATATTTTATCTCTCGTCAATAGGTACGTATTCCCGCCGTTTACAGATGCTTTTGTAAGCAGGGCGTATGATTTTTCCTGCGTTGATAAGCTCTTCGAGGCGGTGCGCGCTCCATCCGGCTATACGCGCGATTGCAAAAATAGGCGTGTAGAGCTCGCGAGGTATGCCAAGCATATCGTATGCAAATCCGCTGTAAAAGTCGACATTCGCCGAAACACCTTTATATATTCTCTTCTTTTCGGCTATGACTTCGGGCGCGAGACGTTCCACTTTGCTTCTTAACTCGTATTCTTCCTCGACTCCTTTTTCTTTTGCGAGATTTTTTACAAAATCACGGAATATCACGGCTCTCGGGTCGGATACAGAATAAACCGCATGCCCTATGCCGTAAATAAGTCCCGAACGGTCAAACGCCTTTCCGTCTATAATGTCCGACAGATACTGTCGGATTTCTGCGTCAGAGCTTGTGTTGATGCTGCTCTTCATGTCGTCAAACATTTGGGAAACCTTTATATTTGCTCCGCCGTGACGAGGTCCTTTGAGAGAGCAGAGAGCCGCCGCTATCGCCGAGTATGTATCCGTACCGGAAGATGTCACAACGTGCGTTGTAAATGTCGAGTTGTTTCCTCCCCCGTGCTCGGCGTGAAGCACCAGAGCCATATCAAGTACCCTCGCCTCAAGGCTCGTATATTGCGAATCGGGACGGAGCATATGTAATATGCTTTCCGCTGTGGAAAGTTCAGGCTCGGGCTTGTGAATTACAAGAGAATCAATACTGTTGTAGAACATGTGCGCCTGATATCCGTAAACTGCAAATTCGGGAAGTACCGAGATGAGCTGGAGACATTGACGCATGACATTTTCCGGAGAAACGTCGTTAGGAGACTGGTCGTAGGAATAAAGAGTCAGCACGCTTCGCGTCAGCGTGTTCATCATGTCGTCGCTGGGCGCTTTCATAATAACGTCTCTCAAAAAATTTTTGGGCAGTTTTCTGTAGCTTACGAGCAGAGAGCGGAAAGCGTCGAGCTCGCTTGCGGTCGGGAGCACGCCTGTCAGCAAAAGATATACAACCTCCTCAAAGCCCTGTCTTGAGTCACTCATAAATCCGTTTATAATATCATGTACATTTATTCCGCGATAGTATAACTCGCCCGGGGCGGGGACCTCTTTGCCGTCTACCGTTTTTGTCTGTTTGATTTCGGAAATCTCGGTAAGCCCTGCAACTACGCCTTTGCCGTTGATATCGCGCAGTCCGCGCTTTACGTCGTGCACCGCGTACAGAGCAGGGTCGATTTGGCAGGTCTGTCTGCACTTATCTGTAAGTGAATATAGAATGTCGTTTGCTTCGCTTATGTTGTCTTTCATAGTTTTCGCCCTTTCTCTTTTTATATTTGTATTATCGGCAATTCAAAAAATACGCGCCATAGATGAATTATATTTATTTATTAAAGTATACCATATTTTTATGGACGCAGAAAAACGCCTTTGTAAATATTTTTCATAAATACCTTGACAGGCGATGTATATCCGTGATATGATATAAAACGATAAGTGAGGGAGGAGTGTTATGTCAATAGCGGCAGACCTTATAAGAGGTCACACAGACGCTGTCATACTCTCTGTTTTGATGAGGCGTGACAGCTATGGATATGATATTAATAAAACCATACTTTTAAGTTCAGGCGGAGCATATGAATTAAAAGAGGCTACCCTTTATACGGCGTTCAAGAGGCTCGAGGACGCAGGTGCAGTCAGCTCGTATTGGGGCGATGAAAATACCGGCGCCCGCCGAAAATATTATACGATTACCGATAAGGGCAAAGAAATGTACAGACAGTTATATTCCGACTGGGAGAATGCAAAGTGCATTATCGACAGTCTGATGTACAAGGAGAAATAGAATGAGAGAACAGCTTATAAAATATATTGAGTTTTTATTTAAGGACACGCCCGAAAAAGAAGACCTTAAAAATGAGATAATGTCAAATACGCTTGATAAATTTGACGATCTCGTTTCGGGCGGGATGAGCGAGGATAATGCGTTTAACTGTTCCGTTTCGGGATTAGGCGATATAAGTTCTCTTATTTCGCACGGCAAAAGCGAAAAGGTATATGCCGGACAAAAACCGCGCGCGTTTATGCTCGCACTGGCTGTGGCGCTTTACATTTTGAGTTTACTGCCCGTGATAATCTTTGATGACAACGAACGCCTCGGCCCTTCGCTTATGTTTGTTATGATCGCTGTCGCAACGGCAATAATCATATACCGCGCGGCGGCGTTTAAGAAATACGATGCAAAGGCCGACGCCGAGATAGAAACAAAAGCTGAAGAAAACGGAAAAAACACAGTAAAAAACAGCATAAAGTCGGCGATTTGGGCGCTTTGCATAGTCGCATACTTTGTTGTCAGCTTTTCCACAAATGCGTGGTATGTGACATGGGTTATCTTCATAATAGGCGCGGCTCTTTCAAATATTGTAAACGCCGCATTTTCGTTAAGAAAGTGAGTAAAAAATGAAAGTATCTAAAATTGTCGCTATAGTTATATGGTCGCTTGTTGCAATCTTACTGACTGTATTTCTCGTGTTTGCGGTAAACGGCAATTGGGCTGTCTCTTATACACATCTGACGCTGCCGACGAAGGCTTAGGTGTAG
>CAMGCN010000194.1 GCA_946040935.1 uncultured Clostridia bacterium
CATATCTTACTTCACGTCTTGCACAGTTCTACGAGAGAGCGGGAAGCGTTGTCTGCCTCGGAGGCGACGGAAGACAAGGCGCGCTCTCGGCTATCGGTGCAGTATCGCCTCCCGGCGGCGACCTATCAGAGCCTGTAACACAGGCTACGCTCCGTATAGTTAAAGTGTTCTGGGGACTTGACGCAAACCTCGCATACAAGCGTCACTTCCCGGCTATAAACTGGCTGAATTCATATTCGCTTTATAAGGACAGACTTAACCCGTGGTTTAACGAAAATGTTTCCGATAAGTGGGAATATTATATCGCGGAGGCGATGAGAATCCTGCAGAAGGAAGCAGAGCTGGATGAGATAGTTAAGCTCGTCGGTGAGGACGCGCTTTCACCCGATGACCGCCTTACTCTCGAGGTTGCACGCAGCGTGCGTGAGGACTTCTTACAGCAGGACGCTATGGACCCCGACGACTCGTATACGCCTCTTGAAAAGCAGAATGCGCTTCTCGAGCTCATACTTTTCTTCTACGAAAAGGCAAAGGAAGCGATAGGTAAAGGCGCTTCGATAGATAAGATAGCGGTAATGCCGACAAGAGAGCTTATCGGACGTGCAAAGAGCGTTCCGGCAGACAGCTATAAGGCGGAGTATAAATCCATAAAAGACAAGGTTCAGAAGGACCTTGACAGTATAGTAGCACAGGCACAGGAGGCATGAGATGGTAAGAGAATATAAGACTATCGAGGAAGTTGCAGGTCCTCTTATGCTTGTTCGTAACGTCGAGAATGTCAAGTATGACGAGCTCGGCGAAATAGAGCTCCCGAACGGTGAAATCCGTAAATGCAAGGTACTTGAGGTAAACGGCTCGAACGTGCTCGTTCAGCTTTTTGACTCAGCGGCAGGACTTAATCTCGCCGAGAGCAAGGTGCGTTTTCTCGGACACAGCACTACACTTTCCGTTTCCGAAGATATGCTCGGCAGAGTATTCAACGGTATGGGAGACCCGATTGACAAAGGGCCTAAAATTATAGCGGACAAACAGCTCGATATAAACGGTACGCCTATAAATCCGGCGGCTCGTATGTATCCCTCCGAGTTTATTCAGACGGGCGTTTCCACTATCGACGGACTTAACACCCTTGTTCGCGGACAGAAGCTGCCGATATTTTCAGCGTCGGGCTTGCCTCACGCAAACCTCGCCGCGCAGATTGCACGTCAGGCGAAGGTGCGTAATTCAGACTCGAAATTCGCGGTTGTTTTCGCGGCGATAGGTATTACCTTTGAGGAGGCGGACTTCTTTATTTCCGACTTCAAAAAGACGGGAGCTATTGACAGAACAGTGCTTTTTGTAAACCTCGCTTCCGACCCTGCTATCGAGCGTATTTCCACGCCCCGTATGGCGCTGACGGCAGCCGAGTATCTCGCGTTTGAGAAAGATATGCACGTTCTTGTAATAATGACGGATATCACAAACTATGCCGAGGCACTTCGTGAGGTTTCCGCCGCGCGTAAGGAAGTCCCGGGCAGACGCGGATATCCCGGATATCTCTACACCGACCTTGCGACGATGTATGAGAGAGCGGGAAGAAAAGAAGGCAGTAACGGTTCTATAACAATGATACCGATTCTTACGATGCCTGAAGATGATAAAACTCATCCGATTCCCGACCTTACTGGATATATCACAGAGGGACAGATAATACTCTCCCGTGACCTTTACAGAAAGGGAATACTCCCTCCCGTTGACGTTCTCCCGTCGCTTTCGAGACTTAAGGACAAAGGTATAGGCCCCGACAAAACGCGCGAAGACCACAAGAATATAATGAACCAGCTCTTTGCAAACTATGCGCGCGGCAAAGAAGCAAAAGAACTTATGGTAGTCCTCGGCGAGGCGGCGCTTACGCCTATGGACAGACTTTATGCTCGCTTTGCAGACGCTTTTGAGGCAGAGTATATAAACCAGGGCTTCTATGAAAATCGCTCTATTGAAGAGACGCTTGATATAGGCTGGAAGCTTTTGTCCATGTTCCCGCGTTCGGAACTCAAGAGAATAAAGCCCGAGATGCTCGACAAGTACCTGCCCGAGAAGGAAGACTGAAATGGCAGCGACTAACGTAAATCCTACCCGAATGGAGCTTAAGAAGCTAAAGGGCCGACTTGCAACGGCAAGGCGCGGACACAAGCTTCTTAAAGACAAACGGGACGAGCTTATGAAACAGTTTCTTGAAATCGTAAAGGATAATAAGGAGCTGCGCGAAAAGGTGGAAAACAGCCTTATGACGGTTCATAAGAGTTTTTCCGTCGCGGCCGCGGTGTCGTCGCCTCAAATGCTGGAGGAGGCGCTCATGCTCCCTAAAAAAGAGGGAGAACTTGACGTTTCGTTCGGCAATATGATGAGTGTAACAGTTCCCGAGTTTTCTTTTGCGGTAAAAGACGGAGGAGAGGGAAGCTATAACTACGGCTTTGCCTTTACCTCGGGAGAACTCGATTCGGCAGTTGCCGAGCTTTCGGACATTTTGCCCGAGCTTGTAGAGCTTGCCGAAAAAGAGAAAACGGCGCAGATGCTTGCAGAAGAGATAGAAAAAACCCGCCGCCGGGTCAACGCACTCGAGTATATAATGATGCCCGACCTTGAAGAGGCCATCAAGTCGATTTCCATGAAGCTCGACGAAAACGAGCGCGGAAACACCACAAGGCTTATGAAAGTCAAAGATATGATGTTGCAAGCCGCTCACTCAAAAAAGAAAACAGCAGAAGAACAATAAAAGGTGCTGAAAAATAATTGCACAGAGCTCTCAAGGAAAGATATTTGTTTTTTTGCCGATTTTTGTATTGTTAAATTTATGTATTGTTGAAACAAAAATCTAATAATTACTATAATGAAGAAAATCCGCCCATGGAGCGGATTTTCTTGTTTTACCCTTTGAAAAACGAACGAAAAGCCCTCCGGACGGCTTACCTGTTCACGCAGTCCGGAGGGCTTGCGGCTGCGGTAAGCCGACGCCGAAAAGTGATTTCGTCGGTTTTGTAGGATTCTTTTTAACAGCCCTATGGGATTATGTTACAGGGCGAGTTTTTTACTTCCCGTTTTTATGTAATAT
>CAMGCN010000195.1 GCA_946040935.1 uncultured Clostridia bacterium
CACCTAAGCCTTCGTCGGCAGCGTCAGATGTGTATAAGAGACAGGATGTATGTACTGTTTCAAGGAGACTCGGTCATGCCAACACAGCAACGACATTAAACATCTATGCCCATGCGCTGAAATCCAAAGACAGAGAAGCGGCAAATACGCTTGACACTGTGCTTGAATATCATTCAAAAATCAGCTAAAAATGGGCGGTTTTCACGGCTCCGGAGGGAAACGGGAGGGAAATTCACCTCCGACATAAAAATGCGGAAAAAGGAAAAAACCTTGCAAGCCGCTAACTTACAAGGTTTTATTTTGGTTGCGGGGGTGGGACTTGAACCTCACGACCTCCGGGTTATGAGCCCGACGAGCTACCAACTGCTCTACCCCGCGATATATAAATTGGTGCCGCTGACCGGACTTGAACCGGTACAGTATTGCTACCGGGGGATTTTAAGTCCCCTGCGTCTGCCAATTCCGCCACAGCGGCATTTCCAACCGCCTAGTTAGTATAGCACAACGCCACTCTATTGTCAATACTCTTTTTCAATTATTTATTGACTAAACGCCTTACACTATGTTAATATTATCATATACAAAACAATTATATGCAGGAGGATATTCAGTTATGCCTTTTATTAATTCAAAAGTAAATTTTCCCCTCACCGAAGATAACAAAGAAACTCTGAAAACCGAGCTCGGCAAGATTATCACATTATTTCCCGGGAAAAGTGAAAGCCATCTTATGATTAACCTTGACGACGACTGCAAAATGTACTTTGCCGGTAAAAATGATTTTCGTATGGCGATAATCGAAGTAAAGGTATTCGGCGCGGTAAACGAGAGCGCGAGCGATAAAGTCACCGCCGCGATTACACAGCTTTACTCTAAAACACTCGACATTTCTCCCGACAAAATATACGTAAAGTATGAGCCGTGCAATGTCTGGGGAATGGGTGGATACAATTTCTGACTATAATCAATACAAATTCTGACTATAAAAAGAAGTACGCATTGCGTACTTCTTTTTATAGCTTATTTACTCTGTCGAGCCATGCCCGTGCATTTGCGTCGCTCGGCATACGAAAATCGCCGCGAGGCGAAAGACAAATCGACCCGACCTTTACCCCGTCGGGCATACAGTTTCTCTTAAACTGTTGTGTAAAGAAACGCCTATAAAAAATCTTCAGCCATTTTTGTACGGTTTCCGCATCATATTCACCGTCAAAAGCACGAAGGGCAAGATGATATATCTTTTCGGGCTCATATCCGTAACGCATGAGATAATATAAGAAGAAATCATGCAGAGCGTACGGTCCTACTATGTCCTCTGTCTGCTGTGCAATCTTTCCCTTTTCGTCGGGCGGAAGCAGCTCGGGACTTATGGGCGTATCGAGAATATCACGCAAAACATCGGTTGCTTTATCAAATACATTATACTCAATCAAGCTGTCGATAAGCCATCTTATCAGCGTTTTCGGAATGCTGGCGTTTACACCGTACATGCTCATGTGATCACCGTTATAAGTACAGAATCCGAGAGCAAGCTCCGAGAGATCACCCGTACCGACGACAAAACCGCCGATTTTGCAGGCATAGTCCATAAGCACCTGCGTTCTCTCTCTCGCCTGGCAGTTCTCATAAGTTAAATCGAGAGTTTTTCCGTCATGACCTATATCATTAAAATGCTGAATACACGCATCTTTAATCGGTATTTCCTTTGATGTAATACCGAGTGCGCTCATGAGCTCAAAGGAATTATTGTGGGTACGTTCAGACGTACCGAAACACGGCATGGTTATTCCGACAACATCTGCAAGGTCCCTGCCCGTTTCTTTCATAGCCTGAGCGGCAACGAGCAAGGCGAGCGTAGAGTCAAGTCCACCCGAAACACCGACAACAAGCTTACTCTTTGTAACATCAAGGCGCTTTTTGAGTCCGGCAACCTGCATTTCAAATATATCCATACAGCGCTTAAGTCTGTCATTTTTATCTGACGGAACGAAAGGATATTTATTGAGAGGATAAAAAGCGCCGTCACTGCTGCCGCCGACAGTTTCGGAAACGTAAACCGTGCGCGTCCTCTGATATTTACCGTAAAGATGTGCTGAATCCTTAAAGGTCTTCATCTTCTTTCTGTCGGCAAAAACTTTTCCAAGGTCAACATCACATGTCAAAATATAATCGTTATCAATCAGCTTCTTGTTTTCACAAACAAGAGAACCATTTTCGCAAACGAGCGAATGTCCCGAAAATACAAGGTCGCTCGTCGACTCACCCGAGCCTGCGGATGTGTATGCATAAGCGCAAAGACAACGGGCCGACTGTTGTTTTACAAGCGAGCGGCGATACTCTCTCTTTGAAATAGTTTCATTACTTGCCGAAAGGTTAACGATTAGTTCCGCACCCGAAAGGGCAAGGAAAGTGCTGGGCGGCAAGGGAGTCCAAAGGTCCTCGCATATTTCACAGCCTACACGGCAAGTGCCGATATCGAATATCAAATCACGTCCTATAGCTATTTCATAATCCCCGACATCGCCAAGTCCTATATCTCTTGTCGTAACGGTGTCTGCATCAAGCTCCTCAGAGGAAGAAAACCACCTTTTCTCATAATATTCATTATAGTCGGGCAAGAATGTCTTAGGCACTATTCCGATAATTTTGCCGCGCAAAACGGCCACAGCGCAGTTATATAACTGTCCGCAAACCGAGATAGGCGCACCGACAAAAATACATGATTTGATACACGAAGTATGTCTGACTATTTTTTCAAGAGCTTTATTAGACTCAGAAATCAGTGTGCGCTGAAAGAAAAGGTCCTGACATGTATAACCCGTGACAGCAAGCTCGGGAAATACCACGACTTCCGCACCATCGGCGTTTGCCTTTTCAATCAAAGAAATTATTCTGTCGGCGTTAAGCGCAACACCTGCAACTTCAAGTTCAGGAACGGCGCAGGAAACTCTCAAAAAATCATACATTATATTCACCTATCTTTCCGTTTGCTATACCAAAAGGCAGTCGAACCCATAAAGGTTTGAAACGGTCTTTTCCCACATAGCTTCGTACTGCTCCTTTGAAATACAAAGGTATTCCTGC
>CAMGCN010000196.1 GCA_946040935.1 uncultured Clostridia bacterium
CAGTGAATTTGAAAAGGAAACAGACACTCTTGACGGTTGGTTTGACTCGGGCTCGAGCCACTTTGCGGTACTCGAAAACGATCCCGAGATGAAATGGCCTGCCGACCTCTACCTTGAGGGCGCCGACCAGTACAGAGGTTGGTTCCAGTCCTCTCTGCTCACCGCTATCGGCGCAAAGGGACAGGGCGCGCCTTATAAGAATGTACTCACACACGGCTGGGTTGTTGACGGTCAGGGAAGAGCAATGCACAAGTCTCTCGGAAACGGCGTTCAGGCGGAGGACGCTGTAAAGCGTTACGGTGCCGACCTTTGCAGACTGTGGGTTGCGTCGAGCGACTATACGGTTGACGTTCGCGTTTCGGATGAGATATTCAAGCAGCTTTCTGAGGTTTACAGAAAGATTCGTAACTCTGCCCGTATTCTCATGGCGAATTTAGGAGAGGATTTCAATCCCGATACCGATACAGTACCGCTTGATGAGCTTTACGATATTGACAAATGGGCGCTATCCCGTCTTAATTCTCTCGTTTGCGCTTGTGCCGAGGCTTATGACAAGTACCAGTTCCATATTGTATATCACAATATCAGTAATTTCTGTATACTTGATATGTCAAAGCTCTATATAGACATAACGAAGGACAGAGTTTACACCGAAAGAAAAGACTCGAAGGCAAGACGAAGCGCGCTCACGGCGATGTATCTGATACTCGACTCGCTCACCCGTCTTATCGCGCCGATACTCGTCTTTACTTCAGACGAAATTTGGGAGAACATGCCCCACGGCAAGGCAGACGATAAGCTCAGCGTGTTCTTAAACGATATGCCGAAATACAAGGAAGAATACGACTTCAAAGAGGTTGAGGAGCATTACAACAAGCTCTTTGACATACGCGACGATATAATGAAGGCTCTCGAAGTTGCAAGAGCCGATAAGAAGATAGGCAAGAGTCTCGAGGCGAAAGTAACCGTATACAGTGAAAATAAAGAGCTTTGCGATATGCTTAAGAGTTTCGGCGACGAGCTTGCCACAGTTCTCATAGTTTCTCAGGCGGAGGTCGTCTGCAAAGCTGCGCCTGAAGGCTGCTTCACGGAAACCGAGAGCGGAATTTCAGTCGCGGTAGCAGAGGCGGACGGTGAGAAATGCGACCGTTGCTGGATGCACTCTACCAAAGGTAAGAAGACAGAGGAAGGATTTATCTGCTTCCGCTGTCAGCAAATTCTCGGAGAATAAAAATGGTTTTTGCTCTTGTTGTCGCACTTGTGTGCGTACTGCTCGACCGTGCGACAAAATATCTCGCCGCGGCGTTCATCGGCCTCGGCGAGAGCAAGATCGCAATTGACGGAGTTCTGAACTTTACTTACATTCGCAATGAGGGTATGGCGTTCGGACTCCTTTCCGACAAAAGATATATATTTATCATCGCGTCGGTCATTCTGCTTGCCGCAATACTTGTTTTCCTCTTTATTTACAGAAAGCAGGCAAACGTCTGGTTTAAGGCGTCGTGCGGACTGATACTCGGCGGCGGAATAGGAAATATGATAGACAGGATATACCTTGGATATGTTATTGACTTTATTGATGTGAGGATTCTGTCTTTTTGGAAATGGGTATTCAATATTGCCGACGCCTGCGTTTGCGTGGGTGTGGGAATGTTTGCCGTATATCTTATATATGACGCCGTAAAGACCGAAAAGGAAAACAAACGCGCAGAAAAAGAAACGGACGAACACGATGAATGACGCATTAGTACCTCGTGAGTCTGAGGGATGCCGTCTCGACGCTTTCCTTTCGGAAAATTGGGAGATTACCCGATCGGGCGCTCAAAAGCAGATTGAAAAAGGAAATGTGACGGTAAACGGTAAAGTATGCCCGAAAAGTTTCCGCTTGACCGAGGGGGATGTGATTTCCTTTAATCCCGAGCTTCCCGTGCCAATGGAAGCGGTTGCACAGAATATACCTCTCGACATTGTGTATGAGGACAACGACTTAATCGTCGTGAATAAGCCAAAGGGTATGGTCGTTCACCCCGCCCCGGGAAATCCCGACGGAACACTTGTGAACGCGCTTCTGTGGCACTGCGGCGACAGCCTCTCGGGCATAAACGGAGTCATACGCCCCGGAATAGTCCATAGAATAGACAAGGATACGAGCGGACTTTTGATGGTCGCAAAAAACGACGCGGCGCACGTTTTCCTCGCCGAACAGATAAAAGACCATTCTTTTGAGAGGGAATATGAGACTATTGTAGTCGGAAATATTAAAGACGACGAGGGTACTGTCAACGCGCCGATAGACAGAAATCCCGGTGACAGAAAGAAAATGGCGGTTGTCGAGGGAGGGCGCGCGGCAGTTTCCCACTATCGCGTTATCGGAAGATATGAGGGATACACCCATTTGAAAGTTGCCCTTGAGACGGGCAGAACTCATCAGATAAGAGTGCACATGTCGTATATCGGTCATCCGGTGCTGGGTGACGGCGTATACGGCGGCACTTCAAACGGATTTATAAAAAAGCATCCGTCGCTTCTTTACGGTCAGTGTCTGCACGCGAAAGTGCTTGGCTTCACACACCCGAACGGTGAAAAGATGCGTTTTGAGAGCGAATTACCCGAATACTTTGAAAAGGCTCTTTTACTGCTGAAAGGAAACAAATGAACGGAAGATGGGCAGAAGGAAAAATTGTTTTTTCCGACTTTGACGGTACCTTTAACGGATATGGAAAAGAAAAGAATGTAAATGCCGTAAAGGATTTTATTTCAAACGGCGGATATTTCACGTTTGCGACGGGCAGACTCAAAATAGACGGTTTGCTCGACGGCTGGGAAGAAATTGTAAACGCTCCGCTAATCTGTTCGCAGGGGGCGATAGTCCGTGAAAAAGACGGAAGGGCGGTTTATGAAAATTTTTTTGACAGGAGCATTGCCCGTGAAATTATCGATATTATGAAAACAGAGCCCTTTGGCAAAGATACGAATTATTTTGTGCATACAAATGAAACGGAAACCGGATATTATAAGGCTGTCTCTTATACACATCTGACGCTGCCGACGAAGGCTTAGGTGT
>CAMGCN010000197.1 GCA_946040935.1 uncultured Clostridia bacterium
TTATATAACGGGCAAAGCCTTAAGGCACAGGGTAAATCCCCTCGCGCTGATAGCCGCGGCATCGATAGGCTCGATATACGCCGTGGCGGTGCTTTTCTTCACAGGCAACAGAATCTTTTCTTCGATAATACGCCTGATTGTAGCCGCGCTTATGTGCTATATAAGCTACGGAGGAAAAGCAAAATCCCTGTTCAAAACCGTCATTATTTTTTACAGCGCAAATCTCCTCTTGGGAGGAACTGTTACAGCGGTATATTGCGCGATAGTAAAAGACGCTCCGAAGGTAAATATAGGCGGCAAAATCAGCACCGTATACACAGGTATCCCGACATACCTGTTTTTCCTGATTTCACTTGGCGTCGGCGTCTTTTCTGTTATATGTGCACAAATATTTTCCCGGCGAAGGGCAAAAGAGCCGGTAACCGTCACAATATACGGCGAAGGAGG
Organism: uncultured Clostridia bacterium; assembly: GCA_946040935.1. GTDB lineage: Bacteria > Bacillota > Clostridia > Oscillospirales > CAG-272 > CAKSEI01. Next base: position 448 of record CAMGCN010000197.1, read on the forward strand.
ATATGTCAAATTCGACAGTCTTTGCGACACGGGAAATCTGCTGTGCGACCCATACAACGGACTGCCCGTCATTGTCACCGGATATATGACGGTTATGCCTATACTGCCTTTTGATGTACATGAGCTTTTCCGTTCGGGCGACTTCACAAGGCTTGACAAAGTATCCAGCGAAATTTCTCACCGTGTGCATCTGTTTCCGGTAAAAAGTGCAACAGGCGAAGGTCTGATGATAGCTTACCGGCCCGACAAAATCACAGTAAACGGAATTGAAAAGGCCGCGTGTATCGGCATAATACCAACAAAAGAAGAAGCAAACTACGGAGGTTTTCCGGCTGTTACTCCGCAAATTTTGTGTTAAAGGTGGAATAAAAATGATTTTTGATATTATTAAAAAGCTTTTTGTCGCGTGTGCTGACAAAAACGAAATATATTATATTAACGGAGCTGAAACCCTGCCCGCTCCGCTTTCTCCGGAGGAAGAAACGGATATTATATCCCGACTGCAAAACGAGCCGGAGCTGCGCTCTGTTTTAGTGGAACACAATTTGCGCCTTGTAGTATATATAGCAAAAAAATTTGAAAATACGGGCTGCGGTATAGAAGACCTTATATCTATCGGAACTATCGGCTTAATAAAAGCAATAAACACTTTTAAGGCGGAAAAGAACATAAAACTCGCCACATATGCTTCACGTTGTATAGAAAACGAGATACTTATGCATATAAGAAAAACAAGCTCTCAAAGGAGCGAGCTTTCCATAGACGAGCCTCTGAATGTCGATTGGGACGGAAACGAGCTTTTACTGTCAGACATAATAGGTTCGGACGAAGATATGGTATTAAAGGATATAGAAATAGACGAAGATAAGAAAACAATAAGAGAAGCTGTCGCCGGTCTTTCGGAAAGAGAGCGCGAAATAATCACCATGCGTTTTGCCCTTGGCGGCGGCAAGGAAATGACTCAAAAAGAAGTCGCAACAAAGCTCGGAATCTCACAGTCATACATATCACGCCTTGAAAAGAAAATAATAGGAGAATTAAAAAAGGAAATCGCCGATAAAATATAGCTTCGCTCTCCTATTTGTTATACACACGCATAATTAAACCGCCCCTCTCGGGACGGTTTGATTATGCGTGTTATTTTTTAAGCGTAGAGATTTCTAAATCTGATAAGAAGCACCGCAAGTTGTGCCCGTGTCAAAACGTCATCCGGCTTATACTTCTGTTCGCCATCCATCAAAGTTATCAGTCCGTTTGAAATTGCCCAATAAAGCGACTTATAGCCGTCATTTCCGTAATTAGGATTTTCCAGTTCGCCCGTATCGACAACAGTATTAGAACCATTCTCAACAGAATATCCCTTATCTTTTGCATAGCGATACAAAAACTGAACCATTTGATGTCGAGAAATAACCTGTTCGGGTTTGAATAAGTTTTCAGATACGCCGAAAACAATGCCGTTTACTTTTCCCCATGTGACCGCCGGGCAACAACTCATTGCCGATGTAACATCGTAGAATGAGTTAGTACCTGCCATAGGTTTGCCTGCCATACGGTAAAGCACGGTAACAGCAGTTGCGCGCGTTACAGGGTCATGTGGTGAAAACTTATTTTCCGAAGTGCCTAAAAGATATCTGAAATATTTGCATTTGGCAATTGACGGAATCGCCCATTCACAATCGCTCAAATCATCAAATCCCGGATCCGACGTAAGCAATGTTATCGCATTATAGTTTTCTTCTTCCGTGACAATAGAATCGGGTTTAATCTCCGTGCCGTTAATGTGCCATCCGACAAGACATATGGCTCCGCGGTCTTCAACCGTCGGGAAATCATACGGGACAAATGTATCTGTATCGTTATACCGTTGTTCTCCGTAGCGCCCGTATAAGCCGACTGTCGCCTCGTATAATTCGCGAACTCCATCGTAAATGTCATAGAATCTAACGGTTCGTAATTCCCTAACCCACATGGCAGTAAGAATGACAGTATTGCTTTTTGAATAGTCAATACTTTGATATGCGTTCGTCAAAGTCAACAATTCGCCGGGTTGGACTATCATATCGCCACCGTTAAGATCCCTATAATTCCATCCTACAAAGCGGAAACCGCGGCGAACCGGAACCACCGAACTTATGACTATTCCGGGGTCAACGGCGGGTTCGCCGTTTTCATCACGTAAAATCGGATATTCCTGAGCGTATGGCGGATTATATGCCGGATAAGGATCGTCGTTATCCACGCCGGTATCGTAACGGATTACATAGCATCCGCCTATCCAGTCGGGATAGAGAGTTACTCCCTCGCGCGCGGTTATCATGGCTTGCGGAGGATAATGATTTCCCATATCATCATACCATCCCTTGAAATTATGTCCCATACCTTTCACAGGGCACTGTCTTTGAAGGATGATGGGTTCAGCACAAACCTTTGGCTGAGAGCGGAGCACACTCTCGTTTCCTGTTTCTGAGGCGGAGTCCAAAACATAGTTTACAGCGCCCATAACAGGAGCTGGGTCAACTGCTATCAGCGTGTAACTTTTGAACTCCGGCAGAACCATACCCTGTCTCTTATACACATCTCCGAGCCCACGAGACGCTACGCTATCT
>CAMGCN010000198.1 GCA_946040935.1 uncultured Clostridia bacterium
TTCAAATTCGGCGCGAATATTTTTATGCTCGATGAATTTGAGAGGGAGGCGGACAATGCGGAATACCGCCGCTTTTTCAAAGAGTATTTCAATCTCGCGACAGTTCCCTTTTATTGGGACGCCCTCGAGCCTGTCGAGGGAAAGCCCAGATACGATAAAAACAGCGAAAAAATTTACCGCAGGCCCGCACCCGAACTTTGTATGGAATACTGCGAGGAAAACGGTATAAGCACCAAGCTTCATTGCCTGTTTTATGACAAATTCTACCCCTCATGGCTGAAAGGCCGCTCTTTTGAAGAAACAGAAGCAAAGTATGTAGAGCACTTCCGCGAAATTGCAAACCGTTACAACGGAAGAATGGTTGAATTTGAAGTGATAAACGAATTACTTCTTTTCCACGGCCTGAGAACGCCGATGTATATGAGAAAGGACGCGGTAGAGTGGGCGTTTTCCGAGGCCCGGAGATTCATGCCAAACGAAACGCTTGTTATAAACGACGGCGTTTCAGACAGAGGTATAGCTAATCAGGAGTACCGTCATCCGTATTATATGATGATTGAAAACGCCCTGATGAAAGGCGTGAAAATAGACAAAATCGGCCTTCAAAACCATCTCTTCACAGGCGCGTCCGCTCATACTCCCGAGGAATATGAAAGCTCGGTAAAAAGCGGCGCTTTCATGAACGACCTGTCGCTCCGCTTCAAAGGTCTTGACATAATGGCCGAGCTCGGACTTCCTCTGGAAATTACCGAAGTTACCGTGCCTACCTTCGGAGAAACCCCCGAAGATGAGGAACTTCAGGCAGATATATTAAAGCTCTGGTATTCGGTATGGTTTTCTCACCCTGCGGTAGACACTATCGTATATTGGAACACTGTGGACGGTTACGCATATACAGGCAACGCCGACTGGGTGGAAAACAACTGCCGCGGCGGACTCTGGCATCATGATTTAACGCCGAAAAAATCCGCGCTAATGCTGAAAAAGCTGTTCGGCGAAATCTGGCATACCGATCTCGCTCTTACAACAGATGAAAACGGATATGTGGAATTCCGCGGATTTTACGGAGATTATACTGTAGAAGTCGATAAGAAAGAGCTCGGCTTGGGTATCCATAAGAATGAAAACAACAGCGTTGTTCTCTCTTTTTAAGGTGTTATGATGAAAAAAGCATTGGTCACAGGTTCCTCTCGGGGAATAGGCAGAGCAATAGCCGTTCGGCTTGCCAAAGACGGATATTATGTATATGTTCACTGTGCGGAAAATATCGAAAAGGCAAACGAAACGGTAAGAATAATCAATGAAATCGGCGGAAAAGCGGAAGCGGTCACGGCTAATCTTTGCGATACCGACCAAACAAGGAAGCTCGCGGAAAAAGTCGGAGAAACAGACATACTTATTCTCAACGCGTCATTACAATACCGCACGCCTTGGATAGAGATTACTGAAGACGCCTGCCGCGAACAGTTAAACTGCAACTTTGTTTCTTCTATGCTGCTTATTCAGGCGATGGTGCCGTATATGAAGAAAAACAAGTGGGGCAGGATTATAACGATAGGCTCTGTGCAGGAATCCAAACCTCATCCCGATATGCTTGTGTATTCTGCAAGCAAGGCGGCGCAGACAAATATGGTTCATTCCCTGTCGCTTCAGCTTGCGAAGGACGGAATCACCGTAAATAATGTCGCTCCGGGAGTTATCTACACCGACCGAAACATTGAGGCGCTTTCCGACGCCGAATACGCCAAAAAGGTGACCGACAGTATTCCCGTCGGATTTTACGGAAAACCCGAGGACTGTGAAGGTATTGTAAGTTTACTTTGCTCGGAGGAAGGACGGTATATTACCGGACAGTCGATTTATGTTGACGGAGGAAAGAGCGTACAATGAAAATCAGATTTTTAGGTCAGAGCGGATACATTCTCAAAACTGATAATTCCAAGATAATTATAGATCCTTACCTGTCCGACAGCGTGAACAGAGTAGCAAGCAGACCTCGCACACTCCCCATCCCGATAAATCCGCATGATATTTGCTGTGACGCAGTAATTTGCACCCACAATCACCTCGACCATCTGGATCCCGATACCGTCTCACAAATACCATCAAAGCAGAAATACATAACTACAAACGAAGGTAAGGCGGAACTTGAAAGATTAGGCCGAAAAAATGTGACGGCGCTTAATATAGGCGACACAGTTAATATAGGCGATTTTGAGATAACGGCTGTATTTGCCGACCATACGGTAGAGGCGTTCGGACTTATAATCCGTTCAGAAGGCATAACGCTTTATTTCAGCGGCGATACTCTGTACAACGAAAAGCTTTTTGAAATCGTGAAATATAAGCCGGATTTTGCATTTATCTGTATTAACGGCAGACTTGGAAATATGAATGTTAACGAGGCGCTCGTCACAGCTGAAAAAATCGGAGCTTCCGTCAATATTCCCAATCACTATGATATGTTCGAGTCAAATTCCGAAAATCCGCTTCTCTTCTCCGAACATATCAAAGGCGGCTTTGTTATGGATTTTAACAAGGAATATACTCTTGAAAAAACAAAAATAATATAAGCATTGAAGATATAGTCAAGACCACCCGGTAAATCCGTGGCTTGCATGGCTCAATAAGGGCATGTAACAGGCGTGAATGTCCCCTGTGTTCGCGCGTTTGCATGATAGGATGACAGACGTTAAATGCTTTGATAACCCAACGCCTCACTTGTGTAAAGCATGATGTATAACATACTCCCGTGACGGAATATTTTCACGACAATACGATAAAAGTTTATGCAACAAAGCGCCTCACTTGTGTAAAGGGAGGTGGCACGGCGTATGCCGTGACGGAGGGATTGTTATAAAGAGAAAACTTAATATAGAAATAGTCCCATATGCAAGGATGTCACGAAAAAACATGACAAAAGAGGAAAAACATCTTTTATATGATTTGTAATCGGCGCGAATGTCTGCTCGTTATTGCATATTTGTAAGACAGCACAAAAACAATCCCTCAGTCAGCTTCGCTGACAGCTCCCTTTACACAAGGGAG
>CAMGCN010000199.1 GCA_946040935.1 uncultured Clostridia bacterium
GGCGCGGACTCCCGATTTTTCGGCGCGGACTCCTGCTTTTTCGGCGCGGACTCCTGCTCCTTCCTTCTCGTCCTGATTAAGACGGCGAGCTCTTTCCTCTGCTCTTGCCCGCTCCTGCTCGCGCTTTTTGTTTTTCTCCTCCGCCTCGGCCTTTTCTCTCTGTCTGCGCGCTTTCTCTTTTCTTTCTCTTTCGGCCCGCTCAAGATTTCTTTTAGAGGTGTTTTTATCTGCCTTGCGGGAACGTCTTGCGGCCTGACGGCGCGCCTCTTCTTCCTTTTTGAGCTTTTCGGCTATTTCAACACGTTTTTTCTTCGCTTTTTTTGCCTTGAGATACACGATTCTCGCATAAATAAGAAGAATTATAAACAGCGCAATCGCTATTATCCATATTATAACCGTAACAACAAGCTTTACTCCGAGAATGGGCAGACGCAAGAGCACCGCGTTCTTACAGTAAAGCGTCATAAGCCCGTTATTATCGGACGCAGCCGAAATGCCTATATAATTTAGCGTTTTTATTCCGCTTATCGCAAAGGCAAGCTCGGTCCACTCGCCTGAGGTAACCTCTGTATGCCCTGTGAGCACTACGTCGCCCGACGAGTCCTTGCCGCGAAGAGTAATCTTCACCGTCGCTTTTTCAGACTCGCTCTGCGCCATTATGCGTATTTTTATAACATCCTCTTTGGATATATCGTATTCATCGAAGGTTCTGTGTATTCCCGCGCGGTCGGCATTTCCTACGGCTTTAAGGGCAAGTCCTGTGTCGTCGCTTATTTCTATCGCGACCGACGCCGTGTACGAATCTCCCGAAAAGGAGTACATATCGTTGTCCGTGAAATCGGCAATTACCGTTTTTGTGCTTCTGTTTGATATACCCTCCTTAAAGGGAGAGAGCTCTGCCTTGCGTATAAACAGGGATGAAAGCGTTCCGCTTACAAGCTCTGAATAGCTCTCCTCGCCGAGCAGATTTTTAATTGTTTCTTTTATTTCTTCATCGCTCTTTGAGTCGGCGCCGTAAAGCGCGTCCGAAACTGCGCCCGACAGTTCGCCGTCAAAGTATATACCGCTGACATCGTCGTTTTCACGCACTCTGTAATACGCGCAAAGCGCCGCCGCGGCATATTTCTGCACGTCGGAATCAGCCGATTCGGCATCAGCCGGCTCGGGACGGAACGACACGGCAAGATCGCGCGTATAGCCGTCGTACAGCATTTCGGGCTGTTTCAGGTAATCTATGAGCACCTCAATGTTTTTTAAGGTGACAAAATCCGTTTCGTCGGTATCGGAGGCGAGGGAATCATTCCAGAATTCGGGCGAGCCGTCTGACGCCGAGGCGTCGAGGAATATGCCGAACGGAACATTGCTTCCGCTTGTAGAAAGGCTTGCCGAGATAGAATCAAGCAAATATTTCGAGCTGTAATCCAGATATTCGTTACTCTCGGTTTTCGTGTCGTATACCGTAGAATTATAGTTGCTCTTTATCGGAAGAAACAGCTTGACATTTGAATATTCGGAACGAAGGGCGTTGCTCGTTATATGAAGCGCCCTTACTATCTCTGTCACATATTTTGAGTCCTTTGTTTCGCCTACGCTGTTATATGTTCGGTTTGAGTTGAGATTTGAACCCATAATATAACTGCCGACAAATCCGTAAACTTCATCGTCACGTGAATATCTCTCGCTCAAGAACCTGACCAAAGCGGTATAAACAGACACGCTGTCCGCGTTTGTCGTGTCAATACCGTAATAGAGCGCCTCTTCCTTTTTAGTATATTTATAGAGCTTCATGCCCGTATCCGAGGTCGAATTGTCAGGCTTTGTCAAAAGAAGCTGTAATGTAACCTCGCAGCCTTTTTCGGTAAATTCTCTTATTTTATTGTCAAGCGCGATAAGATTTTCTTTGCTGATATAATATGTGTTGTCTCCGTACTCGCATTTTGTCGAGCCGTCTATTGTGTCGGTGACAAGGGTGTTGAGGGCAACGGGTATGACCGTGCGCGAAGCGGAAACGGCGTTTTGCGATGAGCTTTCGCCGCACACGCCCAAAGTGCCGTTATATTTCGGACATTCCCTTTTGTTTTCGGCAAGAACCTCGGGGTTGTCAATATATCTGACATTTGCCATGGTGACATACTCTCCGTCTACCATACGCGCGAGGACAAATTTATTGAATATCCTTTCGGGAGCGGAGTCGGTCATATCTAAAGTAAAGGTGAGATTTTCCTGCGCCACAAGCTCGGAGGCAGGCGAATAGTTTTGAATATCCGCCATCTTCGCATACGGGGGAAGCTCAAACAGGTAAACTCCGCACGCTCCGTAGACGGTAAGGAACTCGTCCGACAAAGTAACATTTGCAGTGAGAGACGCCCCGTCCTCTGACAATGTACACGAAACTATCCTCGTCACACGCCCGTCGGCGGAGGCAGTGAAAGAAAACATACTTACAACGATTATCGCCGCAAACAACAGCGACAATATACGGGTAAATTTTTTATTCATAATCGCACCTGCCTTCATAAAGTTCTAAAAGGAATCTTTTGTTATTAAGAAATTATTTGTTATACAGAGATATTTTACCACAACGCAGTATTTTTTGCAACTCCTTTAATAATCAGATTGTTTTCCTCTGAAATCACCACTCTCCTAACGGCTTCTTGTAAAAGGGGGAGACTTCAGCACGCTCCGTCCGACTCTCCGTGTAAGGGAAATCGTTTGCTCTCTCCTTCGGATCCCTTGTGTAAAGGGAGCTGTTCGCACTCTCCGACCGTCTACCCGTAAAAGGGGAAACATCAGCACTCCGCTCGGCTCCTTTGTGTAAAGGGAGCTGTCAGCGAAGCTGACTGAGGGATTGTTTTTTGTGCTGTCTTACAAATATGCAACAACGGGCGGATATTTACGCCGATTACAAATCATAGCAAAGTTGTCTTTTCTCTTTTGTCATGTTTTTTCGCAGTATTTTTGCATGTGGGGTATATTTTTATTTTGTTTTCTCTGCATGACAATCCCTCCGTCACGGCATACGCCGCGCCACCTCCCTTTACACAAG
>CAMGCN010000200.1 GCA_946040935.1 uncultured Clostridia bacterium
CAATCCCTCCGTCACGGCATACGCCGTGCCACCTCCCTTTACACAAGTGAGGCGAAGGGTTGCATAAACTTTTACCTTCTATCGTCCTATCTTACATATATGCAATCACAGGCAGACATTCACGCTAATTACCGTTTTGTGTTTTATGTCATACAAAAGAAAAAAGAGCTCTCCGACCGGCTCCTTTGTGTAAAGGGAGCTGTCAGCGCTCTCCTATGGCTCCCCCGTGTATGCGTAGCCGTTTTCGCTCTCCAACCGGCTCGCCGTAAAAGGGTAATCGTTTGCGCTCCGCTCGGCTCCCTTGTGTAAAGGGAGCTGTCAGCGAAGCTGACTGAGGGATTGTACGCCAAAAGACATACGAAAATATCCGCCGTAGGCTTTGTGCGTTCTATAATAAGAAAATCCGCTCTTGCGAGCGGATTTTCCACTTTATTGAGTTTTTATTTGATATATGCTTTAGCTTTCTTATAACAGATATAACCGCCGCAAATCAAAAATATATGCCCATGAACGATCTGCGCTTTTTTTACAGTTTACAGCTTATTTGCGGTGTTTGTTTATAACTGTATTGTTTCAAGTGTTGCAAACGCCTCGTCCTCGAGAGCTTTGATATCCACCTTGGCTTCCTCTGCTACGACCTTTGAAAGAACGGGCATAGTCTTCGGATGGCGGGGAGTGAACACCGTACAGCAGTCTTCATACGGCAGAATCGAGGTGTCAAATGTGCCTATCTCACGCGCGATTTTTATGATATCCTCTTTGTCCATGCCTATGCAGGGACGAAGCACCGGTATGCTCACTGAATCGTCGGTTACGACAAGTGCCTGCATGGTCTGTGAGGCGACCTGACCGAGGCTTTCGCCCGTTGCGAGGCAGAGGCACTCGCGTTCGTTTGCTACCCGCTGTGCGAGGCGCATCATAAATCTTCTGAGCAAAAGAGTGAAGTAGTCCTCGTCGCATGTTCGCCTTAACTCCTCTTGAATATGTGTAAGAGAAATCACGTGTACTTTCATGTGCCCTGCATATTCGTTTACTTCTGCGGCTAAACGCATTACCTTTTCCTTTGCTCTCTCGCTCGTGTATGGGAAAGACTCAAAGTGCAGTGCTTCTATCTGCGCGCCTCGGCGTGCCATCATGTATGTCGCGACGGGAGAGTCTATTCCTCCCGAAAGAAGGGAAAGACATTTGCCCGACGAGCCTGTGGGAAGACCTCCCGCGCCCTTGAACGAGCCTGCGTGGATATATGCCTGACTTTCTCTGATTTCCACCATTACGGTTATTTCAGGCTCTCGCACATTTACCCGCAGTCTCGGCATAACCGTGAGTAGGGCTTCTCCTGCCTTTGCCGCGATTTCGGGGCTGGTCAGAGGAAAACGCTTGTCCGAGCGTCGTGCATCCGCCTTAAATGTCTTGGCGTTTCCTATAAACTGCGGTATATACTCCTTTATCGCCGATATAATGTCGTCCATATTCTTTTCTACTTGGCAGGCACGGGCGATGCTCACAAAGCCGAAAACTTTTCTTGCGCTCTCAAGAGCGCCGTCAATGTCCGCTCCGTCATTTTGCGGTTCGACATATACAGTCGACTGACAGCGTGAAACCTTGAAGTCGCCGTGCTTTTTTATGCGCGCCTCAAGTTCCTTTACCATCATGGACTCAAATCGGTTTTTGTTCAGTCCCTTTAATATTACTTCTCCGTATTTACAGAGCAAAATTTCTTTCATATCTGTTAACCCTTTATAATATATTTCACCGTCGTCAGACGATTCAGTCCCAGAGGACCGCGCGAGCGGAGCTTATTTGCAGAAATGCCGAGGTCACCGCCGAAGCCTACGTCATATCCGTTTGCGTGAGAGGGGGACGAGTTTACCGAGATGACGCCTGCGTCGGCCTGTGCACAGAATTTACTTATATTATTCTCGTTTTCCGAGTAAATACATTCGCATATTCCGTCGCCGTGATTTGCAATATGCTCGAGAGCCATTTCAAGTGAATTTACCGTGATGAGGCTGACGTTGCCTGCGTGTGGCGAGGAAAGTGAGCTTTCGCTGTTTTCTGAAATCCCGTGCAGAGTTGCGCGCACTCTTGCGTCACCCGAAAGCTCAACGCCTGCCGCCATGGCAAGTCCGTCGAGCGTCGGCAAAAGCTCATCTGATATCATCCAGTTGACAAGCACGCAGGAAACTGAAGAGGGCAGCGAAGACGTGGCGGAAGCGATGATTCCCTGTGCCGCCTTTCTTATGTCGGCACCCTCGTCAACGTATATGTGTACCGTTCCCGTGCTCGATTCTATTATCGGTATTTTTGTATTCGCGCGGACAAATGAGTTTAGTCCCTTGCCTCCCATTAAGAGCAGAGCGTCAATTTCCCTGTCTCTTTTCAGGAGCTCGCCCAGCGCGTCAGGCTCGTACCTTACGGGCATTACGCAGTCTGCGTCAATACCGCAGCAGGCAAACGCCGAGCCGAGAAGGGAGAAAAGCACCTTGTCGGTATTGGGCGTTTCGCTCGAGCGCATGACGAGGGCTGCGTTGCCGGCTTTTAAGCACATTGCGGCAACCTCGAAAGCCTTTTTGGGGCTTCCTCCGCACAGGACGAGGACTATTCCCAGCGGTACGCGTTTTGTAGTAACGGTGATGCCGTTTTCTCTCTGCCATGTTTCTGTCCTGTCGGCGGGATCGTCACATGAGGAAAGATTAAGTATCATTCCCGACATTGCGCCTATGGCTACATGGTCGAGACGAAGCTTTTCCGCCTCGTCCTCGTCCGCGCCGTTTTTCTTTGCGAGAGCAACGTCTTGTTCGCTTGCCGCACATATTTTGTCCGCCGACTTTGACAGAGCTTCCGCTATGAAGGAAAGCGCGAGATTTCTGTGCGCGGTGACCGTTCTCGACGCCGCCTCTTTCGCCCTTAAAGCGCGTTCAATAATCTGCTCGACTTTTGTAGGTTTATTTTTCATTTTGTCCTCTATTGCAATAAAAGCAAAAAATATGTATCTGTCTCTTATACACATCTCCGAGCCCACGAGACGCTACGCTAT
>CAMGCN010000201.1 GCA_946040935.1 uncultured Clostridia bacterium
GTGTATATATTCTCAGTTTCAAAATAGACGCCAACCGGGTGAGTAGAATTCTTTACTCGAAGATTCGTTATCTCTTCGACAAAATCGCCGACATTTCTCGCAAATCTCGATACGCTGGCACAGAGGATAAGGTCGAATTTTTGATTATATGCGTCATCCAACATCTGTTGGAAGTCTTTTCGGCCTTTTTTAGAGGTTCCGGACTTTCCTTCGTCTTTATAAATCTTGACCAGTTCCCAATTAGGGTTTTTCGCTATCTTATCTCGATAATATCTGGTCTGGTTTTCTATGGATGAAGTCTGATCCAAACTTTTGGTACTTACACGCGCATAGACCGCTACACGCTTATGAGAGAGATCGTTGATATCGGGAACGGGTTTGGGGTGTATGAATTGCACCTTATCCGAACTCGACATTGCAATTCGCTCTCTTATGAGCTGTCGGCGCATTTCTGTTGCAAGTCGCTTCTTCTCATACAGTTGAGCCGCAATCTGTGGGTCCAGCGTTCCGTTCTTAAGAGCATCCTCTTCAATATAAGTTGCTTCGAGGTCTTTGAGCATTTTATCTTCCGCCAAAGCCTCTTCGTTATACGATTTGACTTCGGCAAGAATTTGCTCGATTGTCTTGTTTTCTTTCGCATCCATTAACTATTCCCAACCTTCCGTTATGGCAGTAACGCCATTTGTCCAAGTAGTTTTGCTCTCCATTCCTCATACGCTTTCCTATAAAGCGTACAGTAACTTAAAGCCATTCTTCGCAGTTCTTCTATCTGATGGTCGGGATTGGTGATTGTGTCAAACTGGTAGTCTTCGTCCTCCGTGTAAATATCGACCATTTCATCTTGCTCAAATAAAAACTCCATAAGCATACACAGTTCATTGACATTAGCTGCGATGTAGCCACTGGTGCGGGAATAGATCATATTAACCTTTCCCTCAGTTATGTCTTTCAAAAGACGAACCATTTCAGGTCTTTTATATGTTTCCTTATGACCGGTCACGTCAACATAGACATCGACCAGTTCCATGTTTTCCATTTCACTCAGTTGCTCTTCAAAATAGAAACGATTATACGCAATCATTTCTTCGGGGTTTCTGTTTTTCCATAGAAGCGCATTTTTCACATAGCCGGCGACTAAATATTTTTTCGGCTCTCTATTCTCATTCATCAGGAAGACTCCAATACCATTCGTTTCTGCTCTTATTTGATATAACTCCTAAACCAGTCTTTGCCCGCAACATAGTTCTTTCGCTGATCCGTTCGGTTTTCGCAAGCTCCATTATTTCGTGATACGGCTTTGGACCGTTAGCCAGATAACTGGTTAGTACAGCGGTGGCTTCGTCAATCTTTGAGTTCGCCTTATCGGGTGAGTTTCCCGCCATAAGGTCTTCGGCACTGATATCGGATTCTCCGAGCCATTCCACTTTCCCATCATTCAACGTGAACTCTAATGATGTTCCTATGGGTGCAAGATTGCTCTTTTGATGTGCGACTATACGAATATCACCGTTATCGGGCGACCGTCCGATCAGCAGAATACTTCTCGCCGCTGCCGAGAAATCTATTGAGCCGAGACCACGATAACTTGCTTTTCCTCCGGAGTTTTTATTCAAATGCCCTACAAGGATAATAGCGCATCCCGTATTTTCAGCAATCTCTTTCAGTTTGTTCATTCGAGGTCTTACGGCGTTTGCTCTGTTCATATCCGTGTTTTCGCCAATAAATGCCTGTATAGGATCAAGGACGAGCACCTTGGCACCCGATCTGATTACAGAATCTTTCAGCTCATCGTCTTCAAGGTATAGCCCGTCCTGCTTATCAATGAAACAGATATTGCCGCAGTTCGCTCCGTGTTTTTCCAAACGAGGCTTGATTGTATCGGCATTATCATCTTCCGTATTCTGATAAATCGCTTTTCCGCTTATTCTATGGTCAGAACACGGTAGTTTTTCTCCGTTTGAGAGTATAGAAAGCAAGCTCAGTATGAAAGTTGTTTTTCCTTCGCCGGGATCGCCCTGAACAATGGTAATCTTTCCAAAAGGAATATACGGATACCATAGCCACTCAACCTTTCGGCTCTCAATGTCTTTGTAATAGGTCAGTTTGCTGTTCGGCACCGTCTATACTCCTCTCGCATTATAATGGTTGTAACAATTATAGCAATCTGCGTGTAATTATCGTAGGCAAATACCCACCCCAGTTTTGCCCGTTTAGCATATAAAACCGCAAATATCCACCCCCGCTGAGGGATCGGCTTCATTTTTGGTGTTAATCGGCCCTCAAGGAGGTACCATGAAACAATTTCAAAGCAATGACCAAGAAACCATCAGCAACATCTTAAACACTATCGACTGCATCCGTATCGAAAAGGGACTAACCATGAACCGGCTCGCCTTGGATGCGGAAATCTCGGAGAATACAATTAAGTATATCTTCAAAAAACAGAGCTGTCCGACAATCCCGACACTGGTTCGGCTGTGCAACGCTCTGAACATTCCTTTGTGGCAGTTTTTCCTGCTGGCATCGGTTGATAACATGCAGCCGCACAAGGAATACGAACTTCTTGTTGAGTTTGATAAGCTCGACAAGAAATACAAGGAGCTCATCATCTATATCGCAAAATATCTGTCTGAATAAAATCTAATTACTTGGGCCGGTTAACACACCACACCCAAGGATGCCAGAATAAAAGGAAGGATGCCAAACTCATTTGGCTGGCTTCCTTCCTTTTTCTTCAGCTCGATATTTTGATTTTCCTTATTTTACGGCACTTTTGAGTCCTTCACGGTTTCAAATTGGTTGAAAAGCAAGAATGCCAAGCTCTATTTATTTGGCATCCTTACTTTGCTTTTTTCTTTCCATGAGAAGAATAATTTACGGCATGTGTGAACGTCCTTTTCGGTTTCCGATGTAATGTATATATGGTTTTTTCTGAAAAGTTCTTTGATTTGACTTGCCATAGCAAACGGATCTTTGCTGTTAATCTCGCAGTATGTAATTCCGTTCTGAGTACACAGGCTTTTCTTTAC
>CAMGCN010000202.1 GCA_946040935.1 uncultured Clostridia bacterium
ACACCTAAGCCTTCGTCGGCAGCGTCAGATGTGTATAAGAGACAGATTTGAATATAAATGATATAATAAAACAAAATAACTTCGGAGGTAAGGTAAATGCAGGAAAAAAGGATGCTCGTAATAGACGGAAATTCTGTGCTGAACCGCGCCTTTTACGGGATAAGACCGCTTACCGCTTCCGACGGTCTGTTCACCCAGGCGATATACGGAATGATGAATATGATACTTAAGCAGACCGAGGCGCTGTGCCCCGATTATGCCGTCATCGCCTTTGATACGCACGCGCCCACCTTCAGGCATAAGGCAGACGCCGACTATAAGGCGACCCGCCGCGGTATGCCCGAGGAGCTCGCCGTTCAGTTCCCCTATGCGAAAAAATGCGCCGAGGCGTTCGGACTTTTGCTCGTGGAAAAAGAGGGATATGAGGCGGACGACATTTTGGGAACATTTTCGAGGCTTGCCGAGAAAGAGGACGTGCACGCATATCTTTTCACGGGCGACAGGGACTCTCTGCAGCTGATCACCGACAAGACCTCTGTGCTTCTCGCCTCGACGGGCGAGACGGCAGAATACACGCCTGAATCCTTTTACGGGGAATACGGGGTAAGGCCCGAGCAGTTTGTTTATGTCAAAGCGCTGATGGGAGATTCGTCAGACAATATCCCGGGAGTTGCGGGTATAGGCAAAAAGACGGCGCTTAAGCTCATTTCCGACTTCGGCGATCTTGACTCCCTTTATGAAAATTATGAGAGCTCCTCCCTTTCGGCAGGCGTTAAGGAAAAGCTGCGCGTAGGAAAAGAGAGCGCATATAAGTCGCTGTTTCTTTCAAAAATCGTGACCGACGTGCCGATGGGCTATACCCTTGCCGACGCAGAATACCGCGGAGTTAAGGAAGAGCAGATGATACCGCTTTTGAGGCGTCTTGAGCTTTTCTCGCTCATTGACCGTCTGTCTCTGAAAGAGACAAAAAAAGAAAACGAATACCAACAAAAGACCGTGCAGGATGTTCGTCGGGGCAGGGTTTACGGCGCGTATATAGCTAAAGGAGAGCTTTTCCTCGCAGGAAAAGACGAACATATAAAAATACCTTTTGAAGATATAAAAGAGCTTTCCGAGCTTTTTGAAAACCGGGAATACCGCTTGATTATGAGCGAGTGTAAGGAAAAGTGGCATGAGCTCGACAGGTGCGGCGTGCGCTTAAATTCCTGCTTTTTTGATACGGCTCTCGCAGGCTATGTGCTCGACTCAAACGCGAGCACCTATACGACCGAGCGGCTGGTAAAGACCTATCTTTCGGGGAAAGAGTCGGACGAGGCCGACGAGCTTTACCGTCTGTGGGAGGTCATGTCCGAAAAAATAGAGGAAACGGGCGCGCACAGAGTATATTACGATATCGAGCATCCCTGCTCCTCCGTCCTTGCCGAAATGGAAAAGGCGGGCTTCAAGGTTGACAAAAACGGGCTTGTCGAATATTCCGAGATGCTCACGAAAAAGGCGGCAGAGCTTGAGGAGAGAATATATATCGAGGCGGGACAGGAGTTTAATATAAACTCTCCGAAACAGCTTGGCGTTGTGCTGTTTGAAAAGCTGGGAATCCCCGCGCCGAAAAAGACAAAAAACGGTTATTCCACCGCGGCTGACGTCTTAGAAAAGCTCCGGGCGTTCTATCCCATTGTCGATGACATTTTAGAGTACCGCAAGGTGACAAAGCTAAACTCCACATACGCCGTGGGACTTTATAATGCGGCGGATGAAAAGGGACGCGTGCACACGTCGTTTAAGCAGACTGTGACCGCGACGGGCAGACTCTCGTCGACAGAGCCGAACTTACAGAATATACCTATAAAAACCGAACTCGGAAAGGAACTGCGAAAGTATTTCATACCCGAGGAGGGAATGCTGCTCATAGACGCCGACTACTCGCAGATAGAGCTTCGTCTGCTCGCTGTTATTTCAGACGACGAGGCTATGAAAAACGCATTTCTTAATGATGTGGATATACACACTCTCACCGCATCCGAAGCGTTTCGCGTGCCGATAGAGCAGGTAACGCCGCAGATGAGAAAAGCGGCCAAAGCGGTAAACTTCGGAATAGTTTACGGAATAGGGGATTTCACACTTGCAAAGGATCTCGGCGTGAGCCGAAAGGAAGCGGCGGCATATATAGAATCGTATATGAAGACATACCCGGGGGTTGCCGATTATCTCAAGAAGATAGTGGAAAAGGCAAAGGAGGACGGTTATGTTACGACTGAATACGGCAGGCGAAGATATATTCCCGAGCTTTCTTCGGGAAAGGCGGCGCTCCGTTCCTTCGGGGAGAGGGTGGCGATGAACAGTCCCATCCAGGGTACTGCCGCCGACCTTATGAAATGCGCGATGGTAAATGTATCAAGGGCGCTTAAAGAGGCAAAGATAAACGCACGCTTGATTTTGCAGGTGCATGACGAGCTGGTCATAGAGGCAGAGGCTTCATGTGCGGATCAGGCGGCGATAATACTCAAACGGGAGATGGAAAACGCGGCGAAAGTCGATATTCCGCTCAAGGCCGAAACTACCGTAGGAGAAACATGGTATGAAAACAAATGATGAAATGAGAAGAGACTCAAGCTCGCGAAGCGCCGAAAAAATGGCGAAGATTGATACGTTCGAGTTTGAGGCCGTGCCCGAAAACGAGAGGGCAAAGCAGGAACAGAGCGAGAGACAGAGGCAGGCGGCAAGCCGCCTCGACAGTATGAGGGCGCACGAGGGCTCCGACGGCTCAAGAGAATACAAGTTCTTTGATACGAGCTCGGTGAAGCGCGTCGATACAGAGACGGTACACCGTATGATGACAACATCATCGCTCGAAATTCCGACGGCGCCGGGCGGCAGACGCAAGAAAATGACGAAAAAGCGCATGATGATGATGCTCATACCCCTCGGTATAATATTCTCGTATATTCTCATGCTCGTTATACTCGATATTTCCGGGCTTTGCGGAAACTGTTTCCGCTTCAGCGCGGCGGGAGTGATACTTTATATACTGT
>CAMGCN010000203.1 GCA_946040935.1 uncultured Clostridia bacterium
GATATCTACACCAAAGCATTCGTCGGCAGCGTCAGATGTGTATAAGAGACAGCAATTAAATAACTAATAAAAATAAAAGGATAATTAATGTACAGAAACGACAAAAGCGAACTGCACAAAGGACACCGAAAAAGAGTAAAGGAGAAATTCATTGCAAACGGTCTGGAAGACTTTACTGACATCCAGACTCTCGAAGCCGCGCTTTTCTTCTGTATCCCGCAGGGCGACACGAATGAAATCGCCCACAGACTCATAAACAAGTTCGGTTCACTGTCGGCAGTATTCGATGCTACCGACGAACAGCTCCTTTCGGTGCCGGGCGTCGGGTATAACACCTATACTTTTCTCAAGTTTATGCCCGAACTCATGCGAAGATACCGAATGGACAAAATATCCGACGACAACATTTTTGAGTCGCAGGAAAAAATCGCAAGATATCTTTCCGCATATTTTATGACTGCAACGAGCGAGTGCGCGGTTGTCATGTGTTTTGATAAAAAGCGCAGACTCCTCGGCACGTCATCGATACCGCCCGAGTCTGTCGGCGCGATGTCGAACGCACGCAGGATAGCCGAGCTCGCCATAACCATGAAAGCAGACTCAATAGTCCTCGCTCACAATCATCCGAGCGGAATTTGCGCTCCGTCGAATGTTGATATTTCGGCAACAAATTCTCTTTGCGCCTCCCTCTCGGCAGTCGGCATAAACCTTTTAGAGCATTATATAATAGCAGGCGAGGAATATCTCGGACTCAAAGATTATATTATAACATACGGATATAAAAACGATTAGCCGGTACTGTCTTACCGACATCCATAAAATAAAACCTCTCCGAAGAGAGGTTTTATTTTATGGATTTTTATCTATTTTTTTGCCTGCGTCGTTTATGTTCTTCTTAAGAAGATCTGCGACGCTCTTGCCTAATTTATCACCGGTTTCTTCCTGCGCCTGCTCTTTTGTTTCATTCATCGCATTCGCAAGACTCTGTACGCTCATCCTCGTTTGTCTGTCTCTGATTACCGGAGCGACTTTTGGCCGTTCTATTTTGTCGGCGTTTTCAGAGGATTTCGGAATGTCGCTGTCTTTTACAGACTCTTTCTGACTTTCCGGCTCTTGCTTTACCTCTTTCTCTTTTGACATATTCAGAACAGAAGGCTTTGCTTTTATCATTGTATCATCCTTAAAAAGCTCGCCGTCAACGGCTTTTTTCTTGTTTTTCGGACTGTTCTGTTTTGCTTCTGAAGAAGGTTTCATTTTTCCGTATTTTACGGACGTTACAGCGATACCTAACAATAACAGTATAACGAAAACTACGATTATCAATATGAAAGTCTTCTTTCCGATAGGCGCCGTATGGGAAATTATTTCAGAATAGGAGACGCCGCAGCCGGAACAGGTAAATACTCTCTCGCCGTCGGTAAAAAGCCCTGCCTCTTTTGTCACAATACCGTCTCCGTATATATGTCCCGTCGCCGGCACTTCCTTTTCTTCGCTTTCCTTGCCGCATATACGGCAGACCTGCTTGCTTCTTCCCTTTTCGGTACAGGTCGGCGCTTTTGTTATCACCGTTTCATAATTATGGCCGAGCGCCGAAATAACCGAAGTATGCACGTCTCCGCATATAGTGCATTTCTCGACTTTTGAGCCCTCCTCCTCGCATTTTGCGCTGTCTATGGACACGGTTTCATAACTGTGGCCGAGAGGCTCGGTATATTCAATCAAATCTTCTCCGCAGGCAAGACAAAAATAATGTTTTTCTCCCTTTTCGGTGCAGGTCGCCTGAATTTCAGGCACTGTGTCGTCGGGATAAGACACATGTCCGTTCTCGTTACAATAACTTGTGCCGTAAGGAAACGTCACGGTATAAGTATCTCCGCACAAATCGCATTTATACCTTGCAGAGCCGCTGTAACCGGGATACGCCTGATATGCCTCAACTATTATGTAGTTATGCTCATGATGCTCGCTTGCAGGAATAATAGTCGTTCCTCCGTGCGCCTCATGTTCTATTTTCGCCTTATTTATCAGAGAGTCGGTATAAACGCACGACCATATAGTATATCCGTCGTTTCCGCCCGAGGGAGTCACCTGTTCGATAATACGCATAAAGTGTGCGTCTTCATCTATCTCATCGGTTATTGTTCCGACATCTTTTCTGTGACCGCACACCGAGCAGTGGCGGGACTGCTTTCCGAGGGAGATACAGGAGGCAGGTATATCCGTCGCGAAGGAGGATGAGTAGGTATGGCTGTGGGAGGTATAGTAATCAATAATCGCCTGCGCCTGCGCCTTTGCGATTTTACTTATCGTCTCATCGCTGTTTACTATGGCAAAGTCCTCCTCGTTCGAGAGGTATGCCTCCTCAATAATAAAGGTGGGTACTCCGAATTTAAGACCCCATGTTATTATGCCGTAATAGTCAGAAAGAACACCCGACGAGCTGTCGTCTTTTATATCCCACTGGTACTTTTCGTCCCAGTAGAAATTACTCGTATCTTTTCTGCTGAAGATTCCCCCGTAGGGAATTTCGGGCACTGCCTTTAGCGCGTAGTCAATAAACATTTGCGCGAGAGAATCCATATTGAACTTTTCTATAACGGAGGTCCACGCTTCCATACCGCGCACCTGTGCGTTTTCACTTGCGTTAAAGTGAATGCTTATCATGACGTCGGCGTTTACCGAGTCTGCGATACGCGCACGCTCGTAATGAGAAATATCTCCGTCTTCCTCGCCGTGAGTAAGATATACGCTGAAGCTGCCGTTTGCGTCGAGCTCTTCTTTTATTTTGAGCGCAACGCGAAGATTGTAATTTCCCTCTGAATGGTTGCTCGTACTGTAAGCGCCGTGTCCCGGATCAAGCACTACAACAACCTTGTCGTCTCCGGAAAATTCCGCGCCAAAAGACATGCCTGTTCCTGTAAAAAGAAAAGCAAGCACCAAAACGACCGCTAAAGCGGAAAAGACTTTTCCGGAAAGTTTATTTTTATACATTATTTCATCAAAAACTCAAATTTACTTTATATTATAT
>CAMGCN010000204.1 GCA_946040935.1 uncultured Clostridia bacterium
GATAGCGTAGCGTCTCGTGGGCTCGGAGATGTGTATAAGAGACAGGCCCGGGGAATTTCTCGGGGTACTTTGTCCAGTCGAATTTGCCCGAATCGACAATCGCGCCGCCGACAGCCGAGCCGTGTCCGTCCATATACTTTGTAGTAGAATGGGTTACTATGTCCGCACCCCACTCAAAAGGACGGCAGCCGACGGGAGTTGCAAAGGTATTATCGATAATAAGCGGACATCCGTGCGTGTGAGCCGCCTTTGCAAACTTTTCTATATCGAGCACAGTGAGCGCAGGGTTTGCTATCGTCTCTCCGAAAACCGCCTTTGTGTTATCGCGAAACGCCGCGTTTAGCTCCTCCTCTGTGCAGTCGGGAGAAATAAAGGTAAAGTCAATACCCATTTTCTTCATGGTAACGGCAAAGAGATTATAGGTGCCGCCGTAAATGGAAGAGGAAGCCACCACATGGTCGCCGCAGGTCGCGATATTGAACACAGCGAAGAAATTCGCCGCCTGACCCGAAGAGGTGAGCATTGCCGCGCTTCCGCCCTCAAGCTCGCAGATTTTCGCCGCAACAGTATCGCACGTGGGGTTTTGCAGCCGGGAATAAAAATATCCCGACGCCTCGAGGTCAAAGAGCTTTCCCATGTCCTCGCTCGTCTCATATTTGAATGTAGTTGACTGTATTATCGGAATTTGTCTCGGTTCTCCGTTTCCGGGGCGGTATCCGCCCTGAACGCATTTTGTTCCTATCTTCATTTTTATCTCCTCAAAACTTTATTCTTTGCGCGCTCACACAGCGGCCGCTTGAAAGGTCAATGTCGAAGAGCGCGCCTGTCGCGGCGACGTCCCCCTCGGCAAATTCAAAACGCTTTGGCAAATGTGTGCGAAGTTTTTCTGTTATTATCTCGCTTTTTACACCCAGGATTGAATCGTGCGGTCCTGTAAACCCGAGGTCGGTGATATAGCCCGTACCGCCCGGGAAAATCTGCTCGTCCGCCGTCTGAACGTGAGTGTGAGTGCCGAATACAGCGGAAATTCTGCCGTCGAAGTACCTTCCGAGCGCCATTTTCTCGCTCGTCGCCTCGGCGTGAACATCCAAAAGGGAAATATCGTACTTTCCCTCTTCTCTGCGAAGTATCGCCTCAACCGTCTCAAAAGGACAATAAAGAGGCTCGCAGTATATTACTCCCATGACGTTCATCACGAGTATCCTGTACCCGTCGGCACAGGTTATCGTATATCCGCATCCCGGCGTGCCTGCCGGATAGTTGGCAGGGCGTATCACCTTGTCGCACTCGTCGAGCATCCGATGCAAAGAATTTTTCTTAAATATATGGTTTCCGCCCGTAATAACATCCGCGCCCGCCTGCAAAATCGAATTTGCGCTCTCGGGGTCGAGTCCGTTTCCGACAGAGGCGTTCTCTCCGTTCACAACCGTAAAGTCAACGCCGTTTTCTCTGCGTATTCTCCACAGATTTTCGGTAAGATAAGCAACGCCCGCAGGGGAGACCACGTCGCCCAAAGCAAGTATTTTCATTTTTCGTGTTCTCCTTATTATAAATATTTTAGCATCCGTTGTCAAATAATTATTTTTAAGTTAATAATTTTTATATAATCGTTTGTTATAATAACATAATGAAAATACGAGCCGGCCGAAAAAACCTTTCGTCGGACTGAAACACGGAGTTACTTGTTCATGTCAAACTTCAAATACAAACTGTATAAATATATGAGCGGCAGAAACGGAGCCGACAACCTCTTTTATTTTGAGTTTGTCGTATTCTTGATTGTAAGCTTTGTCGGCGTGTTCTTCCGTTCGGACGCCGCAAGGTGGTTTTTCAGCCTCGCACAAAGCGCGATAGTTGTTCACTCTCTTTTCAGAGTGCTTTCAAAAAACATATACAAGAGAAGCGCCGAAAACGCAAAATATCTTGAAATCAAAAAAAAGGTAACTTTGTTTTTCAGACGGCAGAAAAACCGTGTGAAATACCGCAAAACAAAAGTCTACCGCAAGTGCCGCAGCTGCGGCGCGTTTCTCTGTCTGCCGAAAAAGAAAGGAACTCACACGGTGAAGTGCCCCGTGTGCGGAAACCGATTCAATGTGAAAATTTGATATCGCCTGACTGCAGCCTTGACAGTCTTCGCATGTAAAATTAAGCTGTCGCTTTTTTGCCGAAATATAATCCGAATACGCCTGAACCTCACTCTTTCGGGCGGATTCGGATTATTTTATTGTCTGCGGTTTTTTCTGCCGCGGTTGTAAGCGTTGATGAAAATACACAAAACGGCGAACGCGATGAGAAGGGCGGCTGCAATAAGCGTCCAAATGTTGAAAAACGTCTTTTTAAGCGCGCCGCCCACAACCATGAAAAGGGAACGGTCGACATTGTTTTTCGTGACAAGCGGTATCTCTCCAACACATTCGTCCTGATAGTACAGCTTCATTATACCCACCTCTGTGCCGCTTTTCACAGGGGCGGTTATGCTGTCGCTTTCAAGCTGATATTCCCGTTTGACGTCCGTCCTGATATCCGCGTCTGTCGGAAGATATATAAGCAGGTCGTCTTTGGGCAAAAGAGCGACGTAATCCGCCTGAGAGGAGTTTTTCACTTTTATTTCGCATACGATATCGTTCCTGTTAAGCACCTTTTGATATGCGTAGGATTTATATGCCCACTCTATGAGCTTTTTTGCGTCGGCAAAGGAATATACCGTCTTGTCGTTTTCCTTTTCGGGGACGTTCATAACAACCGCGATAACAGTTATGCCGTCTTTTGTCGCAAGGCCGACGCAGCAGTTTCCGCCCTTGACGGTCGAGCCTGCGTTGAGTCCCGTTGCGTAAGAGAGATAATATGTGGAAACGTAAGACTCGGAAACCAAATAATTTTTGTTCGCTATTGTTCTCTCGTCTGTCGTGTTTGTCGGCTCCATGTGATATTTTTCACATGAGCTGATTGATACGTATTTTTCGTTTTTTGAAGCGTAAAGCGCGATAAGTCCGACGTCGGCGGCGGTAGTATATGCC
>CAMGCN010000205.1 GCA_946040935.1 uncultured Clostridia bacterium
TCCATATTACATATGGTTATCGCCGTGTCGTTTGAATCGCGCATCACCTCATATTCTATTTCCTTGTAACCGCGGATGCTTTTTTCCACAAGAACCTGATGGACGGGCGAGAGCTTGAGCGCGTTTTTCACCAAATCGCGCATTTCCTCTTCGCTGTCGGCAAAACCGCCTCCCGTGCCGCCCAGAGTAAAGGCGGGACGAAGCACAACGGGATATCCGATTTTCTTTGCCGCCGCGAGCGCCTCGTCAATACTTTCGGCAATTTCGGACGGGCATACAGGCTCGCCTATCTCTTCGCAAAGCTCCTTGAAAAGCTCTCTGTCCTCCGCCTTTTCTATACTTTCGGCAGGCGTTCCCAAAAGCTCTGCATGACATTCGGCGAGGATTCCTTTCTTTGCAAGCTGCATAGCGAGATTGAGTCCCGTCTGTCCGCCGATACCCGGCACTATCGCGTCGGGACGTTCGTGTCGGACTATCCTCGCAACATACTCGAGAGTCAGCGGCTCCATATATATTTTATCGGCTATTGTACGGTCTGTCATTATAGTCGCAGGGTTTGAGTTTGCAAGGACGACCTCATATCCTTCCTCGCGCAGGGCGAGGCAGGCCTGGGTTCCCGCATAGTCAAACTCAGCCGCCTGACCTATTACGATAGGTCCCGAGCCGATGACCATTATCTTTTTTATATCAGTTCTCTTGGGCATTTTTCTTTCCCTCCGTCATATAGGAAATGAATTTGTCGAAAAGGTAACGCGAATCCTGCGGTCCCGGCGCGCTCTCGGGGTGATACTGTACCGAAAATATCCTGTCCGCCCGGCACTCAACTCCCTCTACCGTACCGTCGAGCAGATTTACGTGTGTTAGCTCGAGTCCCGTGCCTGCAAGACTTTTTTCGTCGACCGCGTAGCTGTGGTTTTGCGACGTTATCTCAACACGTCCCGTCTGCAGATTCTTTACCGGATGGTTACCGCCTCGGTGTCCGAACTTTAATTTATAAGTTTTCCCGCCGTATGCGAGGGATATTATCTGATGGCCGAGACATATTCCGAAAATCGGCAGCTTTCCGCGCATATCGCGTATCAGCTGTATGGCGCTCTGCGCGTCCTCCGGGTCTCCCGGACCGTTTGAGAGAAACAGCCCGTCGGGTTTCATCTCCCAAACTGACTGTGCGTCGGCGTCATGGGGTACTACCGTCACGTTGCAGCCCCGCGCGTTTAGCATACGCACGATGTTCAGCTTTATTCCGCAGTCGAGCGCAACGACGTTCAGAATATGGTCGGGCGTGCGTGAATACCAGCGTTTTTTACAGCTGACGCGGCTTACCGCGTCGTGCGGAACGGGTGTTTTTTCTATTATTTTCTTTGCTTCCTCATAAGTTCGCGACACGCCGCATATCAGCGCGCGTCTGCTGCCGCCCTCGCGTACCGTCCTCACTATCTCGCGCGTGTCAAGGCCCTCTATGCCGGGGATTCCGTACTCCTCGAGCACCTCGCCGAGAGTTTTTGTGGAGCGGAAGTTTGAGGGCAGGTCGTTATACTCGGAGACGATGAGAGCGCCTATGGTAGGCGTTTTTGTCTCAAAGTCCTCGTCGCATATTCCGTAATTTCCGATAAGCGGATAGCTCATGACTACCGCCTGGTCGGTATATGACGGGTCGGAAACTATCTCCTGATATCCCGACATAGATGTGTTAAATACTACCTCGCACACCCTCTCCGCTTCTGCGCCGAAGCCGTAGCCGAGATATTCCTCGCCCGTTTCGAGTATCAGCTTTCTTGAAAATTGTCTTGCCATACCGCGTCCCCTTTCCATACCGTAAGCAGTGTTTTTCCGTACACCTCGTTCCCGTCAAAGGGAGTTGTTTTTCCTTTTGACAGAAAATCAGAAGAGTTAATTTTATATTTTCTTTCAATATCTATTACCGCATATCCTTCACAGGGTATCCCGAACCTTTTCGACGGATTTTCGCTCATGAGGGAAATCAGCTTTTCAGGAGATATTATCCCCTCTTTGCAAAGTCCCGTGTACAAAACGGGAAAGGCACATTCAAGCCCCGTTATACCCATGGGCGAGTCCTTTAGTCCTCGTGATTTTTCCTCGGCCGTGTGGGGCGCGTGGTCGGTAGCTATCATGTCTATCGTGCCGTCCGCCAAAGCCTCAATAAGCGCCTCCCTGTCCTTTTTTGAGCGAAGGGGGGGATTCATCTTGTACGCGCCGTCCTCTTTCAGCGCGCTGTCGTCAAGCAGCAGATAGTGGGGCGCCGTCTCGCAGCTGACATCCGCTCCCCGTGCTTTCGCGCGCCTTATAAGCTCCACGCTTTCTGCGCAGGAAACGTGGCAAACGTGATATTTCACGCCCGTCTTTTCGGCCAGATACAGATCCCTCTCTATCTGTCCCCACTCGCTCTCGTTTGATATACCGAGGTGTCCGTTTTTCTTCTGATACTCGCACTCGTTGATATATCCGCCGTGTATGAGCGACTTGTCCTCGCAGTGAGCCGCTATTATTTTTCCGAGAGCTTTCGCGCGGAGCATCGCCTCTTTCATTGTTTTCTCGGCCTGCACGCCCCGTCCGTCGTCGGAAAACCCGACAACGTGCGGCGCTATCGCCTCCATGTCGGAAAGCTCTTTTCCCTCCTCGCCGACGGTTATCGCGCCGTAGGGAAGCACCCTTATCTTCCCGTCGCGCCTTATTATATCGAGCTGCTCCTTAAGACGGGGCAGACTGTCGGGCACGGGATTCAGGTTCGGCATAGTACATACCGCCGTATATCCGCCTCTTGCCGCCGCGCGGCTTCCCTGCGCTATTGTTTCTTTATAAGAAAAACCCGGCTCACGGAAATGCACATGCACATCAATGAAACCGGGAACAACTATACACTTTAATTCAGAAACAAAATCAGAGGACAAATGAGAAACCTGTCTCTTATACACATCTGACGCTGCCGACGAAGGC
>CAMGCN010000206.1 GCA_946040935.1 uncultured Clostridia bacterium
TCGGCAGCGTCAGATGTGTATAAGAGACAGACATATGGCGTTCTCTTGACGGAAAGCTGATAGTAAATCACGATTCCACCACGGGAAGAGTATGGAGCGAAGACCTGGTAATTGAAGAAACAGACAGTAAAAAGCTTCTTTCTCTGAATCTGGGATACGGTTTTCGCGCAGCTTTTAACAAATACAGAAACGAGCATATTCCGCTTTTTTCAGAAGTGCTTGAAAACACGGGAGATATTCCCATTTTCGCGGAGCTGAAAAGCGAAAGTCCCGAAGCGGAGGGCGACCTGTTTTGTGAACTTGAGAAACACAATGCTAAAGACAGGGTGACAGTTTTATCATTTAACCGCGATACCGTATCTTTCTTTTTGTCAAAAGGATACCCGAGCGCGTGGCTTATCATTTGTGATAAAAGCGAAGTCGAGGAGCTCGATATACCGGACGGTGCGATAGCCGATATCTGTTCGTCTGCGCTGACGGAAGACAATGTGCGAGCTTTGCACGAGCGCGGCATAACGGTATATGCCTTTACCGCAAAAAACGAATACGACTTTGATAAATTATCTTCACTCGGCGTTGACGGAGTGACATGCGACAACCTTTCCTTTATTAAATCGCGGCAATCGTGATAAAAACTAAAAAAACAGGCATGACCTCTGTCATGCCTGTTTCTGTTATGATTATACAGTGAATTAAAGCTGTTCCGGTATAGCTTTTTCAGCCTCGGGTTCAGAATCTTTATCCTTTTCAAATCTGTCTATAAGTACGTAGGCGACAATGAGCGACGCACTCTTGCAGCCGGTGGGAATTACGACATACGGTATCAGAATACTTCCGAGCGCGGATAAAGCAGTTAAGATACCGAGCACCAAGAACCATATTTTAACCGTTCTCGTCTTTTTGATTTCTCCGTCTCCGTTTTCCACCGAGAGGCAGACGCTTTTTGTCAGCTTATGAAGGTTGCCTATATAGAAGATATTAATAAGCGTCGAGGCAACGGCGCAAGTCAGCATAAGCACTCCTATCATCGCAAATATGATATTTGAATACTCGTCAATAAATCTTACTATGTCATCAATAAAACCGGCTATCGCTTTGCCGTTAAGCTCTGAGAGCTTGAAATTACCGAGCTCAGGCTCTTCTGCCGCGATACTGTCGAAAGCCGACGAAAAAGCATCAAACTCATCTGTTTCCACAACGCCTTCAAAATACTCGGCAATATCATCTGTGCTCCTGTCGACATATCCGCTCAAAAAATGGAGAAAACGAGGACCTGCCGCCATATTTATCACTGCTCCCACAACGATAAATCCGATGCAAACCCATGTGATAATATACTCGGCCTTAACGCTTCCGCTTATCAGCTTAATTCCCGTTTGCTTTTCCGAGAGCTTTCCGCTTTTAGCGGCGCTGTATGCTATCCATATACCTATACAGATAAGAAGAGAAATAATATCGAAACTGTTCATGAAAAATCCGGCAACAAGCGCAACAGTCTCCAGAATCGCTATTGTAAGAAACAACGGAGAGCAAAGCGCTCTCTCAATTTTTTTAACTGTCATAATGACCTCCGAATATTATATTCATCATGTAAATTATATTCTAATCACCTCCGATTGTCAACAATTTACAATAAAAACCCTTTATTTGTTGAAAAAATTCGAGCTTTGATGTATAATTTGAGTATAAACAAGGAGGCTGAAATGGAAGAAAATAACGAATATGGTTTTATCGACGAAAACGGAAACGAAGTTAAAGTCAAAAAAGAAAAGAAAGAAAGCAAAGTCAACATAGGAAAAGACGGCATACACATCAAGGACGGAGACACCACCGTAGATATAGGCAGGGACGGCATACATGTAAACGACGGCGGAAAAGACCGTGTAGATGTAGAAAACGGCAAAGCAACTGTCAACGGAAAAGAATATGACTGCCGCGAGGAAATAAAAAAGCGCAATAAAGCGGCGTTTCCATTCTTTGCTCTTGCAACGCTCGTTTACGTCCTGCTCGTACTTTTGAGTTCGCTTAAAGTGCTCGATTTCGGAGAGCGCAACGTATTTTTGTGGGGACTTCTTATATTCCTTATAGTGCCGGTAGCGCAGACCGTTCAGGACTGCATATCAAAGAGGCGTTACTCCTCGGGTGTGACATTCATACTCTGCCTCGCCGCGTTTTTGGCAGTCGGCTTTGTCTGCGGCGCATGGCATCCCGGCTGGATGATATTTCTCATCGCACCGCTTATAGACAGCGTAATAAAGGCCGTCAAAAATAAAAACGCAGGCGACTTCGCATTTTGGGATCTGTGTCTGTTAATCTTTTTGTCTCTCGGGTTTGCACCTGTTTTCGGTATAGCAAACGAACCTCTCTGGCATCCCGGATGGGTTATTTTCCTGCTCATTCCCGTTTATTACGCTTTTGTTTCATACGCAAAGAAAAAATTCTGAAAAGAGTTTTTCAAAGCCGTCTTAACGCCCGATTAACAGGCAAATGAATAAAAAACGGGTTTTAGGTATATAATGGATAATGAAGCAAGCTATTACACATATATTTTAAGATGCGAGAACGGAGCGTTATACTGCGGCATAACCACCGACCTTTCCCGTCGTATAAACGAACATACGGGAAAGGCGGCAGGGGGCGCCAAGTACACGCACGCAAATCCGCCGAAAAAATGCGAAGCAGTCTGGAAGAGCGGCTCACGCTCGGACGCCTCGCGTCTTGAATACTATATAAAAAAACTGCCGAAAGCGAAAAAAGAGGAGCTGATACTCTCTCCCGTGAATCTGTGCTCTTTCATACCCTGCGTCAACGGCGAAGCCTATGAGTTTGTCAAAAAAAGAAAAACTACTAAAAATCCTTTCTAAAAAAACCAAAAATTATCTAAAAAAGCTATTACATAAATTTAAAAAATATGTTAGAAACACTACTACAACAACAGAAGTATCAACAA
>CAMGCN010000207.1 GCA_946040935.1 uncultured Clostridia bacterium
GCTGTTGAGAACTTTATCACTCTCGCAAAAGAGGGTAAATTCAATAACATTATCTTTCATAGAGTTATCAACGACTTTATGATTCAGGGCGGAGACTACGAAAATCAGAACGGCACAGGAGGCAAGAGCATCTGGGGCAGCAGCTTCGAGGATGAATTCGTTGACACACTCTATAACATCCGCGGCTCCGTATCTATGGCTAACTCCGGCGTAAACACCAACGGCAGCCAATTCTTCATCAATCAGGCTAAGGCGGAGAAATTCAACCGCAGTACATTTGATACCTTTGATTACGATAAATATTATGCTTCCGCAAAAAAAACCTACGACCAATATGTAAGCTCCTACGGCGAACAGTTTACCAAAATGTACCCCAATGTTGAGGCTCTTATCGCCGAAAACCTCATCCCTATTCCCTACGCAATTTCCGAGGAAGTATTTAAGCTCTACGAAGCCAACGGCGGTAATATCCACTTAGACGGCGCACTTCGCGCTCAGGGCGGTCATACCGTATTCGCTCAGGTTATCGAGGGTATGGATGTTGTTGACGCTATCGCCGCTGTTGAAGTTGACAGCAACAGCAAACCCACCACCGATGTAATTCTTAAGTCAGTAGAAATCACCACTTACAAGGCTCAGTAAGCACTTAATTTCTTAAGGAGCGGTAATATATGAGCGCAAAGCCTATAATCGCCATAATGTACGACTTCGACAAAACCCTGAGTACCAAAGATATGCAGGATTTTGCCTTTATTCCAAGCCTCGGCATGAAAGCCGACGAGTTTTGGAAGAAAGCAAACGACTTCGGCACAAGGGAGAAAATGGACGGTATTCTCGCCTACATGTATACTTCAGTAAACGAGTCAAAAAAGCACAATCTCCCCTTAAAGCGCGAGTCCTTAGTAGCCTACGGAAAATCCGTTGAGTTTTTCCCCGGAGTTGAAGGCTGGTTTTCGAGAATCAATAAATTCGCGGAGAGTCGCGGTATTGTCGTTGAGCATTACATTATCTCCTCAGGTCTTAAAGAGATTATAGAAGGAACTCCTATTGCTAAGGAATTTAAGGAGATTTTTGCCTGCGAGTTTTACTACGACGAAGAAGGCTGTGCCGCATGGCCTAAAACTTCGGTTAACTACACCAACAAAACTCAGTTCGTTTACCGAATCAACAAGGGTGTTTTGGACGTATCCAACGACGTAGACCTTAACCGTTCAATGCCCGATGACTCGAAGCGAATTCCCTTTACCAACATGGTTTATATAGGCGACGGTCTCTCGGATGTTCCCTGTATGAAGATGATGCAGAGCTACGGGGGCCAGTCAATCGCAGTCTACCCAAAGGGTAACCGACACAAGGTTGAGGAGCTGCTCCTGAAAGACAGGGTTAACTTTATATATCCTGCCGACTACAGCGAAAACGGCGAGCTTGAGAAAACCATGAAAAGCATTATCGAAAAAATCGCAATCTGCGACAGGCTTACCGACATTAATCAAAGCCAGCTTAAATCAATCGGAAAATAATTTTACCGCCGTACATTCTCTGTACGGCGGTTTTGCTAAATTGACAAAGCTGACGCCTGAATATATAATATACCTAAGCAAAACACGGGATTCAAAACAATGGTTCTTGTTGAAATCCGTAATTATCAAGTAAGTTCTAAGGTGATTTTATGGACGAAGAATTTTTCCTTACAGGTCTTATAAACTATCTATCCTCTGCAAGGTTTATTGTCAGCTGTATTGTTGTAGCAATCGCAATACTGCTTTGGTTTATCCTGCGCTCTATATATAAGAAGATTAACAGTAAGCTGGGAGATACCGCCGCTGACCCTAAACGTACGCTTTTTTTAAGATACTCAAAGACAATTCTCAAGCTGCTGCTCTTTATTCTAACATCTCTCACGGTACTTCAGATAAACGGAATTAACGTAGGCTCTATGCTTGCCGGTCTCGGTATCGCCAGCGCAATCAGCGGTCTTGCACTTCAGGATATCCTCAAGGATGTTATCATGGGTATACGCCTTATAAGCGACAAGTTTTTTACTGTGGGCGATATTGTAAATTACAACGGCACAGAGGGCATAGTTGAGGATTTCAATGTTCGGGTTACCCGACTAAAGCTCACTGTTAACGGTGATTACATGACTATATGTAACCGAAACATTTCCGAAATCTCTATTGTATCTAATTGGTCGGATGTGGATGTTGCTCTCTCCTATGATGACGACCCTGCAAAGGTTCATGCTGTGCTGGGAAAAATCGCCAAAAAGGCAAAATCCATTCCTGACGTTGAGGACTGTATCTATAAAGGCACAGAACGCTTCGACAAGTCCGCAATCATCTATAAAATCAGGCTTTACTGTCCTGCGGATAAACGCTTTGACGCAAGGAGAGCCTGCATCAGAATGCTTCAAGAGGAAATCCCCAAGAACGGACTTAACATTCCTTATGAGCATATTCAAATACTCGGCAATCTTGAAAGTAAGGAGAACACTCAATGAACAACATAGAAAAACGCGACAAGGGACTTGCTTACATCAGCGACGACTCGGTATTTGAGCAGCAAAAAAACGCGCGCCGTCTTACACAGGAGTTTAATTCTGCCGACAGAGCCGATTTCAAAAGACTCCAAAGTATTATCGAAGAGCTCTTTGCCAAATGCGAAAATCCTTTCGTAAACCCACCCTTCTACTGCGATTACGGCTTCAATATTGAGGTTGGCAAAAACTTCTTTGCCAACTACAACTGCTGTTTCTTAGATGTCGCAAAAATCAAAATCGGCGACAATTGCTTTATCGCACCCAACGTGTCTATCTACACCGCAGGTCACGCAATATACCCCACAGCACGCATAAAAGGCTACGAATACGGCGCAGCAGTCACCATTGGGGATAACGTGTGGATTGGCGGGAACACGGTTATCTGCCCCGGTGTTAGCATTGGTGATAAC
>CAMGCN010000208.1 GCA_946040935.1 uncultured Clostridia bacterium
GCAGTTTTATTATGCTACGCATAGTTTTATTGCCTGCGGCAGTTTTGTGGGCGAACAAAATATCACTGAAAGTGCAGGTTTCAATATCACGGTTGCCGTCGGCAATCATATCACTCTTTGCGCAGCAAAGAATATCGCTGCATAAAAATCACTACCCGAAAAAGAGCTTTGTTTTTCTCTTCTTCGGGTAGTTTTGTCTTATGTGCTAAATTCCTATTAAGTTTTAGATAACTGTCCTTAAGGACCTTGCCTATTTCAGCAGGCGTTTTTGTGTTACTGTTATTTTGTATGTATGTCGAGTTGAGGAAACGGGATTTCAATGCCGTTTTCATCAAAGCTCTTTTTGACAGCCTCGGGTATCGAAAGCTTGACGTCCCAGTATTTGTCGGTCGGGCACCAGACATTCAGCAGATATTCTACACATGAATCCTTGTGCTCCCCGACAAAGGCGGCAGGAGCCGGATCAGGGAGAACATTTTCGTTTTGAGATGCCACCTTAAGCAGAAGATTTTTCACCGTGTCGATATCGGCGGAATATGAGGCGGAAAAACTGAACGATATTCTGCGCTTATTGTTTGCCGAATAGTTGACGACGGCCGAGTTTGTTAAATTCCCGTTCGGCAGAGTGATATTTTTGTTGTCCGCCGTGGTTATCACCGTGTAAAAGACCGAGATACCCTTTACCGTGCCTTCGAGTCCGTTTGACTCTATATAGTCTCCGACTTGAAAGGGCTTGAAAATAAGGAGCATAAGTCCTCCTGCAAAATTTGCGAGAGCACCCTGTAATGCAAGTCCTATCGCTACGCCGCAGGACGCGAGTACAGTGAGAAAAGAGGTCATGGGAATTCCCAGTATTACGGCGGCTG
This sequence comes from uncultured Clostridia bacterium, assembly GCA_946040935.1. Taxonomy (GTDB): domain Bacteria; phylum Bacillota; class Clostridia; order Oscillospirales; family CAG-272; genus CAKSEI01. The sequence goes on from CAMGCN010000208.1 coordinate 867, forward strand.
TTATAAACACCAACGCTTTCATAAGTATGCTCAAAAGACTTATGATAAACGACGACGCCGTAGGGTCGAGCTTGCTGAAGAACTTGCCTTTTTTCAGCAGATTAACTAAAAATTTTGAGAGCTTAAGTCCCACTACGAGGACTACCAGCGCGTTAATAATTGAAAGTCCGGCGCTTGTTGCTTTTTGTATTAAAGAGTTCATTATATCTTCAAGATATGCCATTATTTGTCTCCTTATTCTTCAAATTATTCTGAAAAGGTGTATTCTCTTCCGTTTTGTTTTAATACTATCTCATTTGTATTAAGCGTCGCCTTAAACGTGCCGTCACGTTTTTGGCACAGAGGCTCGTTTTCAAAAAGAACAGGATAACCTATGTCGCTTTTTCCCTCTATTGAGACGGTATTTCCGTTTCTTTCGATTTTGGTAAGCTCTACTGCCTGTCCCGTGGGGTAGTAGTCGGTGTAAACAAGCTCAGTTTCAAAGCAGGAGCGTATTTGCGCCGCAACGGAAAAGTCATTCTCATATATCGCGTCATATCCGTAAAAGATACTTCCGACATAGTTTTTTTCTTCTCTTGCGTAATTTATTTGGTCTGTAAATTCACTTTCCGATTGCCAGTCCTGCGCCTTGTATGCGGCATGGGAGATTATCAGCTTGACGCCGCTTCCCTCAACCTTTCTGTTCCACCAATCGCAAAGAGTTTCGTAAGGCGCTTTTTCGTATGAAAACTGCCAATAAATTTGGGGCGCCACATAATCAAGAGAAGCCGATTTTATCATGTCGAGCGTGTCGCAATAGAGAGACTCATAGCTTTCAAATGCCTTTGTTTCACTTCCTCCGTTGCTTCCGTCGTCGTTTTGCCATACACCAAACGGCGCGATGCCGAATTCACATTCTGCGTCCGCCTCCTTTATCGCGTCGTGACAGCGTTTTACGAGGTCGCTTGCAGCCGCCCGGCGAAAGTCTCCCACTGAAGCATATTCCTTGCCGTATTGTTTATATGTATCGGCGTCGTCAAAGGCTTGTCCGTCGACGGGATATGGATAGAAATAATCGTCAAAAATTATTCCGTCTATTTCGTATTTTGAAGCGAGCTCGGAGCATACCGACGCGGCGAGGGCGCGTACTTCGGGAATGCCGAGGTTATAATATATCGCACCGTCATATTCTACCGTCCATTCAGGGTGAGCTTTTGCAGGGTTGTCGTCTGCCAGACTGCTACGGTCGGCATTTTTTCCCGTAACTCTCATGGGGTTTACCCAGGCGTGAACGTCGATATTGTGCTCATGTGCCGCGTCGCACAGGTAACTCAAAGGGTCAAATCCGTCCGACGCCTGCTTGCCCTCTGTGCCGCTGAGTACAGCAGAGACGGGCAGTATGTCAGAGTCGTAGAGCGCGTCCGAGTTGGGACTTGCCTGAAAATATACGGCGTTAAGGTTGTTTTCAAGGCAGGTTGAGATGATATCGTCAAGCTCTTTTTTGAGCTGACGGGATGTAAGGCCTGATTTTGACGGATAGTTTATATTATATACCGTTGCGATGAAAACGCCGCGCACTTCACGCGAAGCGTCGGATATGTAGGATTTCATCTCGCTCATATCCCCTTTGCCGAGGGTGAAAAGACCTACAGACTCGCCTCTGTGCTCTTTTAGAAATACGGCCGCGCCGACTGCGAAGATTATAATAAGGGGAACAAGCAGTAAAATTAAAAGCGTTCCCGGAGAGCCGTTTTTCTTTTTTTTAGGCGGAGTAGGTTCTGTTTGCTGTAGGGCTGTTTCCTGTATGGGCTCTTGCGTATGAGGCGTTTCGCTCTCATTTGCATCCGCCTCGGTTTTTTCGTCTTCGGGAGTTTGTGTTGCAACTGCCGCGTTGATGACGTTGTCGCTTTTTTCTGTTTCCGTGTTTGTTTTCTTTTCCTCGTCGGTTATTTGCTCGTTATTTTCTTTCTGCTTCGGTGTGTCGAGCGGTGCTTCTCGCATCGGACGGGGTCTCGGATTTTGAGAATTTGAGTCCATATTCTCTCCTTAACATCTGTCTCTTATACACATCTCCGAGCCCACGAGACGCTACGCTAT
>CAMGCN010000209.1 GCA_946040935.1 uncultured Clostridia bacterium
ATATTATACTATATATTAATAGTTTTTTCAAGAGTTGGAGTCAAAAATGACTGTTGTTGCGGTAATATGTGAATATAATCTTTTTCACAGCGGCCACGCCCGTCTGATTTCAAAAATCAGGGAACGTTTCGGAGAGGATACGGCGGTGATTTCTCTCATGAGCGGGCACTTCACCCAGCGAGGCGACGTTGCGGCGTGCGATAAGTACACTCGCGCGGGCGCGGCGATGCTTTGCGGAAGCGACGCGGTGATAGAGCTTCCTCTGCCTTTTTCCTGCTCGGTCGGAGAGATTTTTGCACGCTCGTCGGTGAATATCTTGAATTCTCTCGGCGTCGTTGATTACCTCGCTTTCGGCTCGGAGAGCGGAGACCTTGAAAAAATAACCGAAACTGCGAAAAATCAGTTGCTCCCCGAGTTTGAAGAAAAAATCAAAGAAGAGCTGGCAAAACCCGACAAAGAAGAGTCATATATCCGTTTGCGCGAGAGGGTTTATGAGAGTATGTTCGGAAAGAGAGAGCTTTTGCCGAACGATACTCTTGCGCTTGAATATGTAACGGCGCTTATTCTGACCGACAGTAAGATAAAGCCTTTTGCCGTAAAACGCGAGGGAAAAGAAACTGCCACGGCGTCACGGGCGCTCTATCTCTCGGGTGATTACAAAGCACTCTCGTCTTTGGTTCCGCAAAAATTGCTCGATGTATATAAGGGTGCGGTGCCCCATTGTATCTCTTACGCCTCCCGCGCCGTTCTTTTTGCACTGCGGACAATGGGTTCTCAAAAGGCAGGTGAATGCTTTGGCGCGCAGGGAGGCATTTGCGAAAGGATAATATCTTCAGCGAAAGACTCGGGCACGGTAAATGAGCTTTATAACAAATGCGTAACTAAAAAATATACCGAGGCGAGAATAAAGAGGTGCGTTATTTCCATGCTTCTCGGAATAACAGAGAAAGATGTGTTTTGCGTTCCCGATAAGGTGCTTTTGCTCTCGGCAAACGACAGGGGATGCGCCGTTGCTTCCGAAATCAGAAAAAACGGCTCTGTCTCTCTTGTTACGCGGGGCTCCATGACTTACGGAACGCTTGAAGCCCGTGCAGACGCGTTATACTCGCTCTGCACGCCCGAACCGGAAAAATGCGGTGAGGTTTTAAGGAAAAATCCCTACATTCTAAAATAATTCTTGCAATATTCCGTAAAATGTATTATTATATATTACAGACTAAAACGGAGGTGCTGAAATGCCTGAACTTGATAATAGAGTCAAACACCTTATGTATAAGGGAAAGCCGCTTGTAAGAGAAAACAACATAATGTGCTACGGCGATATGGATGACGACTACATTTTGTTTATGATGATACTTTCAAACAAAACTATGGAAACTCCCAACGGGAAGAAAGAGGAAGTGCCGGATATGGTGCTTACTCAGGTGCTCGGACGTGAGCCGGGTAAGCCGGGACATACGAAAATCGTCAAGCAGTGGACCAAAAACGGACTGTGCGACGCTCTCGACGTGGGAATAGTTACGCTCGACAGATTAAACTCAAAAGGCGAATAAAGGGAGAGAGTATATTCAGTCTTTACGTCCTGTAATAAAAAATAAAATGACGCTGATTTATTAAATCAGCGTCATTTTTTATATGTTATCAATACATGGTTACATAAGCTTCTCTGTCTTGACCGAGGGAAACATACTTGATAGGACATTCGACAGCCTTCTCAATAAATTTAACATAGTCGAGAGCTTCTTTGGGAAGGTCCTCTGCCTTGCGGCAGGAGCCGATGTCGCATTTCCAGCCGGGCAGATACTCATATACCGGCTTTGCAATGTTGAGCGCCTCGCCCGAGGGGAAGTCGGTGGTGCGGGTGCCGTTTATATCATATGCTACGCATACGGGGATTTTGTCAAGAGAGGAGAGTATATCGAGCTTTGTGAGCGCGAGCTCGTCCGCGCCCTGACATAATACGCCGTATTTGGAAGCGACAACATCGAAACCTCCTACACGTCTCGGTCTGCCTGTTGCGGCGCCGTATTCGCCGCCTGCCTTACGGAGCTCTTCCGCTTCTTCGCCGAACATCTCAACCGTGAAAGGACCTTCGCCGACGCAGGTGGAGTATGCTTTCATTATACCTATTGACTTGTCTATCTTGCAGTTGGGTATGCCGGCACCGATAGGCGCGTATGCCGCTATAACGCTCGATGACGAGGTATAAGGATAAATACCGAAGTCTATATCGCGTAAAGCGCCGAGCTGAGCCTCGAACATTATGCGCTTGCCCTTCTTATTTGCTTCGTTTAGGAAAACAGTTGTATCAATAATATGCTCTTTGAGAGGATTGCCGAATTTTTCTAACCATGCGAGCATATCTTCAAATTTGTACGGCTCCTGCCCGTATACACCGGTTATCGTGAGGTTTTTCCATTCAAGTACGGTCGCAAGGCGCTCTTTAAGATACTCGGGGTGGAGAAGATCTCCCATACGCAGACCTTTCTTCATATACTTGTCGCCGTAAACCGGCGCGATACCGCGGTTTGTAGAACCGAATTTTTTGTCGGCAAGACGCGCCTCCTCCAGGCGGTCGCATGCGACGTCGTAGGGTGGGCAGATTATTGCCTTATCACTTATCTTAAGATTCTCGGGAGTTATCTTTACGCCTCTTTCGCGGAGTCTTTCAATCTCGCCGCATAAATGCTCAATGTCGATAACCATACCGTTACCCATAACGCATGTGACTTCGGGACGGAGAATTCCCGAGGGAAGCAGATTCAAGATAAACTTTCCGAGGTGATTGACGACGGTATGGCCCGCGTTGTTACCGCCCTGATAGCGGCATACGATGTCCTGCTCTTGGCTGAGCAAATCGACCATACGGCCTTTGCCTTCGTCGCCCCAGTTCTGTCTCTTATACACATCTGACGCTGCCGACGAAGGCT
>CAMGCN010000210.1 GCA_946040935.1 uncultured Clostridia bacterium
GTATATGTTGTTTTGTATTATTCTTTGCTTATTTCGGGAATCGTTATAATATGTGTTCTCGCAAAGAAAGTGAAAAAAGATTTTTCAGACTACTCGCACGAGCTCGGCAAAGTCTTTGCCCCTGCCATACTTAACTGCGGAATGATTTTCGTATTTATTATTTCAACAGGAATTCTTGTAATAAATTCAATTTTCACGGCATAATGAAAAAAATAGTTTCAATTCAGGATATATCATGCTTCGGCAAATGCTCGCTTACCGTGGCTCTCCCTGTCGTTTCGGCTATGGGAGTTGAGTGCGCTATTATACCGACAGCGGTACTCTCCACCCACACAGGCGGGTTTACCGGCTACACATTCCGCGACCTTACCGATGACATAGAAAAAATAGCAGACCATTGGGAAAGCATTCCTCTTTCCTTTGACGCTGTATATACAGGCTATCTCGGTTCTGCAAAACAGGTTGACATCGTACTCGATTTTTTCAACAGATTCGGCAGGGACTCGCTCATTTTCGTCGATCCCGCAATGGGCGACAAGGGTAAGCTGTACGCCGGGTTTTCCGACTCTTTTCCGAAAGAAATGGCGAAGCTGTGCGCGGTAAGCGACGTAACGGTGCCAAACCTCACCGAAGCGTGCGCTATGCTCGGCATCGAGTATATCGAGAGCGGTTATAATAAAGAATACATTGAAAACATACTGCATAAGCTTCGCGATACAGGTGCAAAAAACGCGGTGCTTACGGGTGTTTCTTTTTCAGATGATAAGCTGGGTACAGCGCTCCTTAAGGAGGGGGCGAACGAGGTGTTTTATTATTTCACGGAAAAAATTCCGCGTTCATACCACGGCACGGGCGATCTCTTCTCTTCCTGCTGCGTAGGCGCTCTCACTCGCGGAATGTCGCTCGAAGACGCGATTTCCCTCGCCGCCGACTTCACCGTTAAAAGCATAAAGGCTACATACGACGACCCGGGATATACATACAGCGTTAAATTTGAAAAGTGTATTCCATACCTTGTAAAACAGCTTGAAAAAGGGTGATATTTTGACAGCAAAAAAAATAGTGTTTCTTATACTTTCAATATTGCTTTTGGTTGCGGTAATCATCGGTATAGTAATGATGATAAACCTCTTCCGCGACGAGGTAGACATAAATGACCGCGCACAGGAGATATTCGCAGACTTCACCGAAAAGGCGCTTAAATCTCCTCCTGAAAAGCTCACTTCACGCGAACAGAAGCTGGCCGATAACTGGTCAAAGGTCGAGGGCACGTGCCTTTCCTTCATGGACGGTATAGTCAAAAAATATGCAAACGGTGAAATCGACCGAAAAAATGCCGAGTCGGCGCTCAGGGCGTTTCTGCTCTATCCTCTGAGCGGCGGTCAGTTGACCGCGTACACGTCCCGCGTTGACAGCATAGCGCAAGGCAGAGAAAAGTATGAGAGCGCGCAAAATACCGAAGACAAAACAGAAAAGCTCCTGCTTTTATCCTATGTGTCAAGCGAAGACTCGTTATACTATCCGAAAGCAAAAGAGGCCCTTGCGTCGGCAGACGCGACAGAAGAGCTTCGCTCTATTATAACAAAATATAAAATAGAATATAAAATCTCCGACGCCCAGGCGCTTTTGGGCAGGCTCTCGGGACTTTGGGAAAAAGAAGATATTGACAAACTGCAAGCAGATCTCAAAGAGTACAAAGAGTGGCAGGAAGACACGACAACCTACGCCGGAAGTATCGAGGTTTTGTATATCAGAAATCTGATGGCATACCCCGAAATAACATATTCGGCGTCCTGCGCTTATACAGACTCCTTTGACTCGGCGCTGATTACTCCGTTCGAGTTCAAAAAAATCCTCGAGGGTCTGTACGAGAGAAATTATATACTCATAAAAGCCGAAGATTTGGTAAAAGACGGAAAAACAGCGAGTGTGGAAATTCCGAAAGGCAAACGCCCCGTCGTGCTTATGATAGAAGACCTCACATTCCCGTCTTCAAAATCGGGGAACGGCACTGTCGACCGCATTGGCTTTGACGAGGACGGAAAGCTGTGTACCTATACGGGAACGCAGATTTCATACGACAATGAAAGTCCCTTGATTCTCGACTCGTTCATATACGAACACCCCGATTTCACTTTCCGCGGAGCGCGCGGATGTATTTCCCTCACGGGGTTTGACGGGGTATTCGGCTACAGAACACAAAAAGGAGACAATGTTGACGAAGCTAAAAAGGTAGCCGATTATCTTAAGGATGAAGGCTGGACTTTTGCCTGCAACAGCTACGGATACGCGGATATGTCAAAAAAGACACTTGACCAAGTCAAGGACGATACCGAAAAGTGGAAAGACGAAGTCGGAAGCATCGTAGGTGACGTTTCCGTATATATATGGCCATACGGCTCTTCTGTAAGAAAAGGAGAAGCGCACGAATATCTCTTCTCGCAGGGCTTTACACTCTTCTGCGGAGTAGGGTCAACGCCCTACCGTCAAAATGAACCCGACGGAAACGGCGTTTTCGTAGACAGAAAGGCGCTTAGCGGTTATGCTCTGCAAAACAGAAGCGACTCATTCTCAGATTTGTTTGACGCAGACTCGGTCATAGACGAAATACGCGAAAGTAAACAATAAAAAGATATGTAATACAGTCCTAAAAAGACTGCAAATCGCCGAAAAGGCGGTTTGCAGTCTTTTTTTATATAATGTCTGCTGAATAAACCGCATTGCGGTTTATTCAGGCGGCAAGAGCCGCACGGTTTTACGAAATGCAGACATTATATCATATAGTATTTCCGATTAATTCAGAAAGAATACACCTTTTTTTGTGCAATTGCGACAAAATAATAACATAATATATGATATAATTTCTGTCTCTTATACACATCTGACGCTGCCGACGAAGGCTTAGGT
>CAMGCN010000211.1 GCA_946040935.1 uncultured Clostridia bacterium
GCGTCAGATGTGTATAAGAGACAGTGTCTATATCATCGAGGTTAATCCCCGTTCCTCCAGAACGGTGCCTTTTCTTTCAAAAGCCACAGGTTACAGTCTTGCGGATATTGCCACTCGCTGCAGTCTTGGTATGTCCTTACAGGAACAGGGTATATTTAACGTCTATCCGGAAGAGAAAAAACGCTATTATGTCAAAGCGCCTGCTTTTTCTTTCTCAAAGCTCAGCGGCATGGATGCTTATCTGTCGCCTGAAATGAAGTCTACCGGCGAAGCTATCGGTTACGACGAAAAACTGCACCGTGCCGCTTATAAGGCTATGATAGCCTCCGGTATTACGCTTCGCAATTACGGAACGGTGGTTGTCAGCGTTGCAGATGAGGATAAGGAGGAAACACTTCCTCTTATTCGCCGTTTTTACAATATGGGCTTCAATATTGAAGCAACAACCCTTACGGGAGAATTCCTAAAGGCGAACGGTATCCGCACACGAATCCTCCACAAGCCCAGCGAAGGCAGCGAAGAGGTTTTGGATTCCATTCGTGCAGGCTATGTAAGTTACGTTATTAATACCCGAGCAATTTTGTCGGGCAAGCATTACGGCGACGGTATTGCCATTCGTCGATGCGCCGCACAGAACAACATCGCCATGCTGACAAATCTTGATACGGTAAGAATGTTGCTTGACGTTTTGGAAGAGGTTACCTTGGGTATTTCCACTATAAATGAGAGGTAGAAAAATGCACTTTACAAAAATGCACGGTCTTGGAAACGACTATTTATATGTTTACGGCGAGGTTCCGAAAAATATTGAGACGCTTTCTGCCAAATTATCGGAGCGTCATTTCGGCGCGGGCTCCGACGGAATGATTTACATTTCACCCTCTGACATTGCCGACTTCAAAATGCGGATATTTAACGCAGACGGAAGCGAAGCAAAAATGTGCGGCAACGGTATACGCTGTGTCGGCAAATACGTTTACGATAAGGGTTATACCGATAAAACCCGCCTGAAAATTGAAACACTTTCGGGTATAAAATATTTGAACTTAACGGTAAGCGCCGGAAAGGTAAAGCTTGTCACCGTTAATATGGGTACGGCAATTACCGAAAACGAGAAGACAATCAACCTTAGCGGCAATATGATAAATTGTATTCCGGTATCGGTTGGAAATCCCCACGCTGTCATTTTTGTTGAAGATATTGAAAAAGCTCCCATTTCAGAAATCGGTCCTTTGCTGGAGCACCATGAGGCTTTTCCGGACGGAGTCAATGTTGAATTTGTGCAGGTTATTTCCGAAAGGGAGCTGCGTATGCGCGTATGGGAGCGCGGCAGCGGTATTACTATGGCTTGCGGAACCGGCGCCTGTGCCGTAGTCGCGGCGGCGGTAAGTAAAAACATTTGCAAAAGGGAAAAACAGATTTCTGTTTACCTTGACGGAGGAACCCTAAAAATTCAGATTGATAACGATGATACCGTGACGATGACCGGTCCGGCTGAGATTGTATATGAAGGAGAAACTGATATATGCTAAAGCCAAACAGAAGATACGGAGAATTAAAGGATACATATTTATTTAACACAATTTACCGAAAGACAAGCGAATATCTCGAAGCCAATCCCGATAAAAAGGTTTACCGAATGGGTGTGGGAGATGTATCGCTGCCGCTCTGTAAGGCTGTTATTGATGCTTTACACAAGGCTGTTGACGACCAAGGCTGTGCCGACACTTTCCACGGCTATATGCCTGAGGTGGGTGACCCTGAGCTTAGAAAAGCCATTTCAGATTATTACAGGAATATGGGAGCCCGGGTCAGCGAAAATGAAATCTTTGTTTCCAGCGGTGCCTGCGATGACCTGGGTGATATTCTCGAACTGTTTGACCAGGATAACACTGTAATGGTTATTGAGCCTGCTTACCCTGAGTATGTAGATACAAATATTCTCGCAGGCAGAAAGGTTATTCACTTAACTTCAGGGGAAGAAAACGGATTTTTGCCGAAACCCTGCGAAGAAGCAAAAGCGGATATTCTCTATATCTGTTCGCCTAACAATCCCACAGGGGCGGCATTCAGCCGAAAGGGATTGCAGGAATGGGTAGACTTTGCAAATGAAATCGGGGCTGTAATTTTATTTGACGCAGCCTATGAGATTTTTATCGAGGATGAAGATATCCCCCACAGCGTTTACGAGCTTGACGGAGCAGACAGATGCGCTATTGAGATTTGCTCGCTTTCAAAAACAGCAGGATTTACCGGAACCCGGCTTGGCTATACCGTTGTACCTTGTAAGCTCTTAAGAGATGGCATGAGCTTGAATGAAATGTGGTCACGCAACCGCGAAACCAGAACAAACGGCGTTTCATACATTCTCCAAAAGGGAGCTTTGGCTGTTTTCACCCCCCAGGGACAGAAACAAATCCATGATAATCTCAGCGTATATAAAGAAAATGCTTCCTATTTTATGGAGGCACTCGACGCGGCGGGTATTTGGTATTGCGGCGGAAAAAACTCACCCTATATTTGGATGAGGTGTCCCGACGGTATGAGTGGATGGGACTTTTTTGATTACCTGCTCCGCGAGATTCAAGTAGTCGGAATCCCCGGTGACGGCTTCGGAGCATGCGGCAGGGGATATTTCAGGTTTTCTACATTCGGAAACAGAGAGGAAACCAAAGAAGCCGCCAACCGTCTTTGTAAACTGCTGAAAAAGGAGTAATTATATGAAGGTTTCCTGTTTACAGATGAATATGGAGCTTGGCAATACTGCCAAAAACCTTGCCCACGCAAAAGAACTTATTTGCGAGGCCGTGAGAGAAAGTCCCGATGTGTTGGTACTGCCCGAAACATGGAACACCGGCTTTTTCCCTAAGGAGAGGCTTTTTGAATTGTCGAAAGGTGCCTGTGA
>CAMGCN010000212.1 GCA_946040935.1 uncultured Clostridia bacterium
GATAGCGTAGCGTCTCGTGGGCTCGGAGATGTGTATAAGAGACAGGTCATACCCGTTGTTTCCGATATCTATGCACTGTCCCCTGTTATGAAGAGTACCGTCGGGGTAATAATCGAGGGAATTGATCGCGTAACTGCCCGGAACAGGCCAAACCCACAAATCTTCGGCAGAGGAAGCAATGCCGAAAGAAAAGCTGAACGTAATTAGTACAAACGCTAAGAAAAACGCTGTGCTTCTTTTTATCGTATTTTTATTTTTCATCCGGTTATCTGTATGAAACAGAACTTATTTCTGATATCTCTGCCGGAAATCATCATTTCCTTTGCTGTACATATACACCGCTCCGTTTTCCGTTGTTTCAACATAATATGCGTAGGACGTGCCTGCACCGAATTCAGATACATTTTCAGCTATCTTTGTTCCGTCCTTTGTTTTATTTGTATAGTAAAGAGAGGATTTGCTTCCGTTTGAAACAGAATAGAATAGAAAATTATAACCGCTTATTTTAGCATTAGAGACGTTTTCGGCTATCTCTTTTGCGTCAAGTTTTCCTCGTTTTGCAAACAACTTTCCGTCGGACGTGAGAAAATAAATATATCTGCCCTCACTTGCCATATAATAATTTTCCGCATTTTCCGCAACGACAGATTTTTTTGAAGACGTTAGCTTTACCGAGTACAGCGCTCCTTCCTTCAGATAGTACGCCGTATTGTTCCCGCTGACCACATTTATCATAGAGCAGTTTTCATCAACCACATTTACGGAATAAGACGAATTGCAATAATATAGCTTTTTATCCTCGCCCTCAAATGCTTTATTTTTGAAATTACCTACGCCGTATACATTCACCAAATTGTCAAAATAGTCAGACGCGGAACTTGTCGTTTTTTGTGCAAACGAAACGGTACAAAGTGAAAGTTTCGTGTCGGCGAGCTTTACAGGTTCTTTCTTTCCCGTGAAAAGATAAGTCGCTCCGTCAGAATAGAAAATAATGTTCTTATATGTACTGTTACATGCGAAGGTCTGTTCAACATTCGAGCAAATAAGCCTCTCTTCACCGAATTTTGTTGAATAGTACAAATTCATAGAGCCGTCAACTGTATATACATTTCTCGCGTTATCTGAAATCAGAACCGGGTATCTGTCGCTTCCGTATTTCACGCTCTTTTTGTTGTAATAGTACATGACATCGCCTGTTGTCTCTGTTTTGAGATATGCGACGGTTTCTCCGTCGGACGACAGGCAATAATTGCTTTCGATAACATTATAGTCTATCTGTTTCGGATTGACTTTGGATGTTTTCGTGAGATACAGCTCTCCCACCGAATTTCTGTATGCAATACTGCGTCCGTCGGCAGACATCCTGTATGAAATTACATTGTCGGATACTTTATCAATTCCTTTTTTTCTGACAACATAAAGCTCTCCGTTCTTTGTAAGAAAGGAAAGCGTCTTGCCGGACAGAGACTCGTGCTTTGCGGCTATCTCTACTTCAAAAGTCCCGTCTAAAGGCTTTCCGTTATATAGAAACGTGATTTTTCCCGAGTCGTCAATATACGTGACAGAAGCTTTCGCAACGGCGTAAGGATCGGGACGCATATTGTATAAAAGAGATATTACAAATATCACAATGGCAGCAAGCATAACCCCGAGCGCCGCGAGATTTCTCGGAGAAATTGAAAATGACTTTTTATCAAATCCATTCTTTATTTTACTTACCTTGCGTCCGCAAAAAGGACATACTTTTATATTATCATCTATTTCTTGTTTACAATACTTACAAATCATAGTTATCCCCCAAAAACACTAAAAGCATTATACTACGTTGTTACTTTTAAGTCAATAGCCGCACTCAAGCGCGCTCTTATATATGACTCAATGTCAAACGGGTCGAGGGTGCTGTCTTTTTTAAGATACAAGGGATGATGCGGGTGTCCTTTAAGGGAAACCGGACCGCACGAATACCACTCTGCATTATATTTTTTCCCGATTTCTATCATGTCGGAAACACAAGCAGGAAGATATGCTCTCTTATCAATAATCGTACCCCACGCCGCCCAAACTGACGGGCGGAGCGATTCACATTCAGAAAGTATGTATTCAAATGCTTTCATATTTTCCGCGTGCATATATTCGTTGAGACTTTCTTCCATATCGTCGGGATTTGTCGCGCGCTGGGCGTATACATTAAACATGATAAAGCTGTCATAACCGTTCGAATGTGCAATGCGCTCAACGCTCTTTAGAGTATTATCGAGAGCTCCCGGCACCGCAGTTGACGGATTTATTCCGATACATATTAGGGGATTATTCCCTCTCGTACCGAGTATATAACGGTATTCCTCATACTTGTTAGGCACATATATCCATTTTTCCGTATCATAATCAGCACTTCCCATACGCTCTTTCGCGAGAGCGTCGGCAAAAGCTGTTACAGCAACATTTTTTGTATCTGACGTCGGTATATGCATTTTTATTTCCTTCACTTTATTTAATCTATTCTCTGCATTTCAAATTTTAACATATCGTATTTTTTTATTCAAGTATAAATAATTAAAGCTATGTAAAGCCGATATTGACTTTAATACCGTCATATGATAAAATATGTATGTTCGTTTAATAATGAGAACAAGGATTTCTCCTTGCTGTTTCACTGTTATATTTCATTATAATAACGGGGTGTAGCGCAGTTGGGGACGTTTCCGAGCGCCGCCGGTGGCGGAGAAAGCGAGGAATAAGGAGTGGCAGCAACTTGGCAAGTGGCAAGTGAGCTACGCGAGCGCAGACAGAGCCTTAGTTGCAACAGGAAGCGCAAGCAAACAGCAGAATTATTAAAACTTAATATTATATCGGGGTGTGGCGCAGTTGGTAGCGCGCGACATTTGGGATGTTGAGGCCGCAG
>CAMGCN010000213.1 GCA_946040935.1 uncultured Clostridia bacterium
TCTCGCGGGTGTAAATGCCGTGTTCCGACAGAATGAACTGCGATTTATAAAAATGCTTGCCCATACTGCCTATTATTCCCGCATAGCCCGTTGAGACTGCGTGATACACATCAGCCTTGGGGATTTCCATAGACAGCGCAAGAAAAAGCGGAAGATACATTGAACGCATTGTCCATAAAAAATCCGAAAATACAATATCGGGATATTGCAAATTATAGCAGTCTAAAACCGCATGATAAAAATCTTCGCCCATAAGAAGCTCGTTTATCGATACATTATTATTGCAAAAGTAATCAAAAAGTACCGTCCACTCCACATCTTGATCAAGAAGTAAGCTCCTCAGTGCGTGATATTCTTTTTGTTTGAGTTTTGATTTGTGCAGTTTGTTAACACTGCCCCAATCATCATCTTGAAGGTATAATTCGTGAACCTCTGTTACATTTTCGGGCAACTCATACGCAAATTTTCCGCTAAGCTCTCTGTTTGCAATAATTGAAAGCAGAATAAACTCCTGATTAGGAAAGGTCTTAATCATACTGTGTACCCAGCCGGAAACGCCGCCTACCACATAAGGATAACATCCTTCCGATATAATACATATACGCATAAGTCACACCTCTTTTCGTTTAATCGCTGTAATATAGGCTTGTTTTTGATTTTAATTTTATTCTTGCCGAGTCATCAGTAAGTGTCAAAAGATATGCATCCTCTTCCACCTTTTTATAACTGCCTCCCGTCATTTCGTAAATCTCTTCACCGTGAGTTCTGAGAAGCAGATAGGCGCTGCCGTAGTAGTTTTCGGCTTTAATGGTAACTGTATCATTATTTCTGTTACTTGTCACTTTTCCGTTCAAAAAGTTTCTGACCCGTTCATCGCTTTGACTGACGGTGGTTTTATCAAAGACCGCAAAGGGTTTACAGTATGTATCGATATTCGCCGCCATCTTATCCGCTAAATTTTCCCATTGGTCTTTTTCGTTTTCGGGATTCAAAATTCGGTATATATCTGCCTGAACATTGCTGTAGCCCAGCCCGGTTTCAACGCTTTTAAGTCTTAAGTTGTCTCTATAGCTGTGCTTATAAGCGTCGGTGGTCACGTTTTGGTAGGTAATCTTATCGGTAAGCCAGTAGATTATCCTCTCATTCTCCGCATACTCGCCTACAACAGTGCGAATATCGCTGAAATAATCTGTTTTTCCGTTGCCGTTTATCAAACTCTCAAGCTTATCCTTATTTTCATTGCGGACATAACCCGCCGCAAAGATATAATCAAGGTTCAGCTTATCAAGCTGAGCTTTCTCATCCTTAACAGACGCCCTGATATCCGAGCTGTTAATCCGCCCGAGGGACACCCCCGCCTCTGCCAATTCCTCGTTAAAATATTTTAGATAATCAATAAGACTGTCTGTTTTAGGTTTGGTTTTAGTGCTGTCATTTTGTTTTACCGAAACAAATGAAGTTATTTTCCAGTTGCCCTTATCTGCCGCCGCCACGAAAGAGGGCCAGAGAATATCGCGGCAGAACTGTTCGGTAGTCATTCCGTAGACCTCAGCCATTAGTTTTTCGTTTTCGTTAGTTAAATCGGGAAAGCCCGCTATAAACAGATTCTGTGCGTTCACTACCGAATAGAGTGTATACTCCTGTGCTTCATAAAGCATTGCGTCAAGTATTCCGATACCCGCCGTCTTTATATAATCCCCGTTCACCGCAAATACCGAGCCGTTTTCCATATTGCTCCGCCAGATAATCGCGGGCATATCCTCATTATTGATGCCGAGAGAGCTTTTCTCCTCCGCCGAAAGAAAGCCTACCATATATGTCTTTGTCCTTGAAGAAATATCGTACCAGGGTATCTCGCTCTCCATATCCGCAAGGTCGGGATTGCTTGCTTCATCAAAGGAATAATGGGTTTCTCCGCCAAGCAAAAAACCGCTGTACAGACGGATTTCCTGTAATTTTACCGTTTCTCCACGCAGGCGCTGAATACCCAAAAGATTTCTAAGCGCGTCACAATTTCTTATCGTATTATAGGAGGGCATACGGTAAAAAATCACAACTCCGCCCTTACTTACATATTCGGTAAATGCTTCGGCATATTCTTCGGTGTTTGTTTCGAACAACTCGCCGTCCACAAGCAAATATTTTCGGTTCACATCCTCAATTTCGCTAACCGTATCAAGAGAATTTAAAGCCGTAAACTCTTTTTTGCGGTATTCCGACCATTCCTTTATTACTTCAAAATATCCGTTCTCCTCTTCACCGAAATACAGAACCTGACCGTCGGTTTCGCCGTTTACAAAAAAACCGTCTTTTTTATCTAAAGCCTCAGTCTCAGCCATATGATTCACATCATAATCGTTATAATATTCCTTTAAAACTACCGAAGAGAGAAAGAGCGCCAGCACGACAATAATAATAGTAAACATCATTATAAAATTCCGTTTTGACAGCATAGCTCTTCCTCCTTTTCCTATTACTGCTGAATCATTCGTATTAGCTCAAGGGTCTTGTTGTCAACCGCCACTGAAGACTCTTTAAGCTGTGAAAATACCTCGAAAAATTTTTCCTTATTACCTGTTTCAAAATACAGTTTAAGTCTAACCTTGTAAGGGCTTAGCAAGCGTGGGTACTGCTCAAAAAATCGGTTTCCCCAAAGCTCGGCTTTTTCATATTCCTTAAGCTCCATTACCCTGCCGATAAGAGCTTCATAACATTCCTCGGTAAGACTGCTCCTCGCATTTTGAAAAAGCATTTCGCAAAGCTGTTCCATTTGGGCTACATAATCTATTTGCTCAATCTTGGTGAAAACATTTTGCCTCAGCATATGATTCATATACTTAATAAGCTCTGTCTCTTATACACATCTCCGAGCCCACGAGACGCTACGCTATCT
>CAMGCN010000214.1 GCA_946040935.1 uncultured Clostridia bacterium
TAGCGTAGCGTCTCGTGGGCTCGGAGATGTGTATAAGAGACAGAGCCTATTCTGTCGAGGAGGTCGTCTGTGTCTGTTGATACGCCGCATGAATACAGCTCGCCCCTGTAAATGTCCCAGAGCCGGACATTATCTACCTTTACGGGCCCGAGAGTGACAGTTGTTTTTTCCTCCTGCTTCAGAGAAATCTCGGTTTTCGCGGCGATTTTCTCATCAAATGTAAATTCAAGCGGGACTTTGACATCCGAAAAGCTGTATAAAGTCACTACCGCGTTTACCTGCGCGCTGTGCAGGTCGGGTGAGAGCTCGTACTCATAGTGCGCGCTTTCTATATATGCGTCTCTTAACTCTGCAAGCTCGACATCACGGATTATTCCGCCGTAGTGATACCAGTCTACATACGGCAGGGGAATAGTCTGCGCATCGCTCGACGCGTCGACAGACACGGTTATTCTGTGCTTGCCGGCAGTTGTCCTTTTTGTGAAGTGAAAAGCGGAAAACCCTCCGTAATGCTCGCCTAAAAGCTCACCGTCAAAATATACCTTTGCGTATCCGGTGACAGCTCCGAAGCTGATTAAGATATTTTCTGTCTCGGTTACGATATCCTTTTCGTACCAACACACGCCGAAATAGCGGAAAAGTCCCTCCTCAAAATTCCAAACCGACGGTAAAATGACGGCTTTTGCATCGCCCGGAAGTTCCTTGTTATACCCGAGCTCAAGCCCCTTGTTTTCATTATCCGGTATCATACGCCACGTGCCGTTCAGTGATGTAACTTTGCGTAGAGTATGCTCATTAAATAATCTCATAATCTTGTACGCCCTGCCTTTCGGCAATACTTTATCACACAAAACTGTCTTTGTCAACGGATATTGAAAAAAGCGGACTGATGTGTTATAATTCAAGCAGAAAGGCGACGAAATGAACAAGATAATCAAATGGTTTGACAACTTTTTTTACCATTATAAATGGAGAGTGTTTTTTATCGTTTTCTTTGCCGGAGTTTTCATTTTTTGCGGTCTGCAGATGATAAACAGAACTAATTACGACTGCTATCTGCTTTATGCAGGACCGACGCTCTTTACAGGCGACGAGGAAAATGCGATTTTGGACGACCTTTCCTTTATCGTCGATGATTTTAACGGCGACGGGGAGAAGAATATCTGTCTTACAAACATAGTTGCTCTCAGCGACGATGATATAGCAAAGGCTGAAAAACAGGCGAAAGAGGAAGGCACTACACTCGGCTACGACTATACTTCCCGTCAGAGGGCTATGAAGCAGTATACAAGCGAGCTTATGACGGGAAAATCTTATCTTTGCTTTTTGAGTGAATATATGTATCTGACATGCGCGGACAAGGATCGTTTTGTTCCGCTTGACGAGCTGCTCGGCTATTCGCCCGAGGGCGCGTATGACGAGTGCGCTCTTCGCTTAAGTGAAACTTCTTACGGAGAATATTTTTCTTCCGCTCTCGGTAAAATGGGTGATGATATACTCGTGTGCGTACGCAGAATTTCCGTTTCCGACGCGGCAAGCAAAAACGCGGCCGCTGAATATGAGAACTATATAACTATTTTCAAAAACATAGCGGAGTTTGAAATTAAGAAATAGGAGAATTACAATGAAAAGAGCTTTGTCACTCGTTCTGGCGCTTTGTATTTCGATTTTGTGCCTGGTTTCACCATGCTTTGCAAAGGAAAAGGTTTGGCGAAATCCTTTCGCAGATATTACCACCGACGCATGGTATTTTAACGCCGTGAAATTTTCAAATATAAACGGGCTGTTTTCCGGTATGACTAAAACTGCCTTTGAACCGAATACGTCCATGTCACGCGCCATGTTTGTCCGCGTGCTCTATAACCTCGCAGGCAAGCTCGGTGTAAATATCGAGGTTGAAAATGACGGGGAAATACCTTTTCGCGACGTTATAAAGGGCGAGTGGTACGAGAGCGCTGTCGAGTGGGCGTACACTCGCGGTCTGGTTTACGGTGTTGAAAGCGACGTTTTCGGTCTGAAGGCGGATGTTACGCGAGAGCAGATGTGCGCTCTGCTTTACCGGTTTTCACAAAAAGCGTCTATTACTTTAAGTGAAATCCGTGATATAAGCTTTGCCGACGAGGAGGAAATCTCAACCTATGCAAAGGACGCTGTTTTAACTATGGGGAAAGCGTGGGTTGTCAGCGGAATGGGTGACGGAAATTTCTGTCCTGCAGGCTCGGCCAACCGCGCGCAGGTCGCCCAGATTATGAGGGCCTTTGTCAACTGCTTAAGCAGGTCGAGCGCAGATCTCGGTGACATTGATGAAAACACACTTGATATTCTGCCTTACCCGGTTATTTTTGATAACGATTACGGCGTCTTCCTCTCAAGGGATGATTCGCGTCTCGAGATTTTTGACGATTATGATACGGTGATAATAGACGCGCAGTATTTCTCGCAGGAGTCTATTGCCACACTGCATGAGGACGGTCATACTGTTTATACTTATATAAATATCGGCTCTCTTGAAAACTTCCGTGATTTTTATGAGGATTTCAAAGATATAACTCTCGGAGAATATGAAAACTGGCCGGGTGAGTATTGGGTAGACACTTCAAAGGGCGAATGGCAAGAGCATATCGCTTCTCTTTCCCGAGAATATGCGGAAAAGGGAGTTGACGGATTTTTCGTTGACAATCTTGATGTTTACTCTGTATACAGTCGAAATGAAATATATGACGGCGTTATAACCATGCTAAAGGACCTTATGTCGCTGAATATCGACGTTGTCGTCAACGGCGGAATCGATGTTGTAAACAGATATATGAATATTGATAAGGGACTTCCCTTTGACATACCTGTCTCTTATACACATCTGACGCTGCCGACGAAG
>CAMGCN010000215.1 GCA_946040935.1 uncultured Clostridia bacterium
GAATTATATAGCTGCCGTCGCTTACCGAATCTACCGGAATCAAGAGCGGGTTCGAAGCGCCCGGGACTGAAAACTCAATCGGATAATCTACCGTTTCTCCGCTCGCATGCTTGAAAACAATACGCGCATAGAATTCGCTCAAGCTAAACCCATTATTGTCCGAGTTCTTATTTAACGAAATACCGTCGCTGTCTTCTGACAGTGTGGAAACGGCAATTTTTTTAATAGGTTTATACTCGTTTATTTTCTCCCACAAATATGCTCCGAATCTCCTGTCGTATCCCGACATACGCCTGCATGTATGCGTTTCTCCGTCGCAAAATACAGTCAGATTTCCGTCCTCATCATAAGATATAACATTTCCTCTTGATTCAATCGAATAAATATTTTCGGAAATATAAACATCATCATTTCCTGCCGGAGTGTCAGACAGAGTGTAAACCAGAGTCCCCCCGTCCTTCCACGCATAGTACATTGACGCCTGCGAGCACACAAAAATCTTCTTTATGAAGCGGCTCTCGGGTTCGGTATAATCTTTTTCGAAAATATAAATTTTTCCCGGCTCCGGGAGGGAACTGCTGTCATTTTCAAGTATGAAATCCCCCGTCCTTTCAAAATGAGCCGACAAATTTTCCTCAAGATATTCCGTATCCAAAGCGACCTCTTCGCTTCTTTTTTTCGCCTCGAGCGCACTCTGCGCTGCCTGTGAAGCATAGTTTTCCGCATTTGCCTGCGCCGTCTTTGCGCCGTTTAGAGAAGCGGCTGCGTCCTTTGCCGCATTCTCCGCGCTGTCCGCCATCTGCTCGGCGTTTTGTGCGTTTGCATATGCCGCATCGTAAGCGTCCGTAGTCTTTTTTATAAACCGTGTGATAGTCTCTATCGCTCCCGGGTTAGACCTCTCGAGCGTATCGTCATCAAGGTTCAGCGTGTCGCTTACTCTTACCGCGCCTTCCGCCGACATAACCGTTTTCTCTCCGTCAGTACCGCAAATGACGTATCTTGTCACACCACTTTGCTCTGTAACCTCGGCCGGCAGAAATACCGTATCTTCAGCGACGAGGCACACAACGTCTCTGTCCGGAGTATAGAATGTGATAGTCTTGATAAGTCCGTTCCAAGAGTCGTCAAAAGTAAAAGTGAGACGCTCGTTTGCGTTCGTACCTTCCGTCACGCCGGAAATAACCGTCGGCGAAAGGTCGTAACCGTTTACCGTAATATTCATTTTTCCTCCTTTGCAGGCATACGACCTCTCGCCTTTGCCTGCTTTTTTAACTAAATGTTCTTCCCTTTCTTTGTTTTCCCCTACCGATGACTTTTTTGCGATATTTCTCAAGAGGTGACGGGTACGTCCTTTCAGTCGCAGGGACAGGCCTTGAGGCGCAGAAATATCTGAGTGCGTCGGTAATATGGGTTATTTCATGCGGATCGCATGAAGCGTCGCAGGAATTCTTTTCGTCGTAGCAGAGCTCGCTTATACATCTGATCAGAAACGGACAGGCTGAGCTTATTTCAATGCCCGGCAAGCAACCGCCTGCCGTTTCCTTTATTTTCAGCCACTCTTTAACGGCGAGCCACCCTGTCACCCGGCTGTTTGAGGCACGGACAATGTCTATACCGTTTTCTCCGAAGAGCTCGGCTATGCTCGCGCCCGTCTCACGTTGTCTTGACCACATATCGGGAGGCGCGTAAGTACAGTAAACCTCTTCCGGGCTGTTCTCCGCAATAAGACGCGCCGCGTCCGAGACTATAAGATTTGACGCATGAACTTCGCGAAAAACATAAGCTCTCCCGAATCTGTCAAGGGATATCCACAGACATGCGAGCATATCAAGTCCGTAGTCAAAGGCACGGAAGACGCGCGCGCCCTCGGGCAAATCATGAGGCGGCACCACGTGTACCTCACGTTTGAACTCGGGAAAAAACTGACCGGCAAATGCGTCCCAATTTCCGTCCAGCCATGCGCTTTTCATGTCCTCAGGCAAGGACAGAAGAGTTTTTACATACTCCGGGTCCTTTTCCATAAGTACTTTGTTGTCGTAGACTCGAGCGGGAATAAATGTGTAGTCTTCGGGATTTTCTCCCTCTCTGTACTGCCTGTCTATAAACAGTCTCTTTACCCATCCGTGCCCCACCCCTCCCGGATTGCATGTTATGTACATCCGTTTGGGAAAACCGTTTGCACCGCGTATACAACTTTTGACGGCGTTATACTGATACTCTGTAAAATGCGTTGCCTCATCCATAAAGACAATATCGTATTCCTGCCCTTGATATTGGGAAACATCACATTCGGTATCGCAATAGCCGAACTTAATACGACTTCCGTTGATGAAGGAAAACACCTTTTTGCTCTCGCTGTAGTCGGCAAAGCCTACGAGTGCCGCAGAAAGCGGCAATATGTGATTTTCCCTGAGTTCAGGGTAGGTTTTTCGCATTATGAGTATTCTTATCCCCGGATATTTCGCCGCCATGAGAATGGCCTTTGTCCGCACCGCCCAGCTTTTTCCGCCTCCCCGTGCCCCGCCGTAGGCGACGTATCTGGTTTTTGCTTCAAAAAACTTTCTCTGCTTGTCGCTCGGCGGTGAAACGGTTAATTTCAAACTGAGCCGCCGAGCTTAGCGAGCAATTCGGGAAGCCACTTTACCCGCCAATAGTTATTCTTCCAGTATTCCGGTACGGTTATGACTCCTGCGTCAGTCATAGCCGAAATACCGGTGAGCGCAGAAGAAGTGCGCTTGCCTTTTTTGATTACGGCTTTTGAAGCATTGATAAACAGCGTATCAAGGTATTTTATATCACCGTAGTGATTTTTCCAGTATCCGCCGTCTATCACCTTGAGCCTTGAAAGCCTTTCGA
>CAMGCN010000216.1 GCA_946040935.1 uncultured Clostridia bacterium
GCAGCGTCAGATGTGTATAAGAGACAGTCATAGTACGGCTGAGCTTAAAGCAAGGAAGCGCAAGATCCCCCATTCCGCTGTCAGGCGGATATTCAAGCATATCGTAAATTTCATCTTCTACCGGTGCATTGCCGCCCGAAAGGGCGGAAAGCCTTTTTGAGATCTCTGATGAAAGTCGTTTTTTCAGTGTTACCATAAAACCTTATTTTCCTTTAGAACAAATTCATATGATATTTTACCACAAAAAAGCGTGTGTGACAACATTTTAGCGTAAATTTCTCAATATGCGTTGACAAATCGCTGTAAATATGATATCATCTGTAAAGTAAGTCGCTTTACAGATGTGCGATACGGAGGCAATATGGAATTAGAAGTCAAAACAAACATGGCTATGCTATACGACTTTTATTCACCTATGCTTTCGGAAAAACAAAAGGAAATAATGGAGCTTTACTACGGCGAAGATCTCTCCCTTTCCGAGATTTCCGAGATAAAGGGTATCACCCGACAGGGAGTGAGAGACGCTGTCAAAAAAAGCGAAAACATCCTCGTCGGTTGTGAAAACAAGCTTCACCTTTGCGATAAATTCAAAGAGCAGAATAAAAATCTTGATTTGATTCTTCGCCGTCTTGACGAGCTCAAAACCGACGAAGATATATCTGATATTCAAGCTCTTGTTAAAGAGCTTATTATTTAGGGGTAAAAAGTGTTCGGAAACCTTCAGGATAAACTGAGCGAAGCGTTCAGAAAATTCAAAAATAAAGGGAAACTTACTGAAGCAGACGTCAAGGAAGGCATGCGTGCCGTCAAGCTCGCGCTTTTAGAGGCAGACGTCAACTTTAAGGTCGTAAAGGACTTTGTCGCCGCTGTCACCGAACGTGCGGTAGGAGAAGAAGTCCTCGAGAGCCTTATGCCTGCACAGCAGGTTATTAAGATAGTAAACGAAGAGCTTACAGCCCTCATGGGTACAAGCGTATCAAAAATTGAGATCGCCTCTGCTCCCCCGACGGTAATCATGATGGTAGGCCTTCAGGGCGCGGGTAAAACCACTCATGCGGCAAAACTCGCCGCATACTTCAAAAAGGACGGCAAACATCCTCTGCTCGTCGCATGTGACATATACAGACCTGCGGCTATAAAACAGCTCGAGGTTGTCGGCTCTCAAGTAGATGTGCCCGTTTTCACAATGGGTGATAAAACAAGCCCCGTAGACATTTCACGCGCCGCAGTCGAGCACGCCAAAAAGTCAGGACTCGACATGGTGATAATCGATACCGCAGGCCGACTGCATATCGACGAAGACATGATGGGCGAGCTCGTAGCTATACGCGACGCTGTTAAACCTAACGAAATTCTCTTAACCGTTGATGCTATGACCGGTCAGGACGCAGTTAATGTTGCGCAAAAGTTTGACTCTACGCTGAATATAACCGGCGTTATCCTGACAAAGCTCGACGGAGATACGAGAGGCGGCGCCGCTCTCTCTGTCAGACACATTACGGGAAAGCCGATAAAGTTTATCGGCACGGGTGAAAAGTTTGACGCTCTCGAGCCTTTCTACCCCGACAGAATGGCGTCGCGAATACTCGGCATGGGCGATATGCTCTCGCTTATTGAAAAGGCACAGAGTGCATACGACGAGAAAAAGGCAGAAGAGTTAGAAAAGAAAATGCTCGAAAACTCCTTTACCCTCGACGACTACCTCGACCAAATGAAGCAGGTGCGCTCTATGGGCCAAATGGACCAAATACTCGCCATGATGCCGGGAATTAATCAAAACGCCCTTAAAGACGTAAAAATCGACGAAAAAATGCTCGACCGTACAGAGGCTGTCATACTCTCTATGACAAAGGAAGAGCGAAACAAACCCGATATCATCAATGCGTCACGGCGCAAGAGAATAGCCGCGGGAAGCGGCACAAAGGTCGAGGATGTTAACAAACTGCTCAAGCAATACGACCAAATGAAAAAAATGATGAAGCAGCTTTCGAGCGGCAAGCTCGGCAAAATGTTCGGAAGAAAAGGCAAGTTCAAAATGCCTTTCTGATATAAAAACAATTTATTTATTATAGGAGGACACAAAAATGGCAGTCAAAATCAGACTTAAGAGAATGGGCGCAAAAAAAGCTCCCTTTTACAGAGTCGTTGTTGCGGATTCAAGATATCCCCGTAACGGTAGATTTATCGAAGAGATCGGATATTTCAATCCTGTAAGCAAGCCTGAAGACGTTAAAATCGACGCTGAGGCGGCAAAGAAATGGATAGCAAACGGCGCACAACCCACTGACACAGTTAAGGCTCTGCTTAAGAAAAACGGCATCATCGACTGACGGCGGTGACGTTATGGCAGAACTGAAAAAAACACTTTCCGACATTGCAAAATCCATTGTCGACAATCCTGACGCCGTAATAGTTACGGGTGACGAAGAGGGCGACGATGTTTGCCTTACTCTCTCGGTAGCTTCTGACGATATAGGAAAGGTTATCGGAAAGCAGGGCAAAATAGCAAAGTCGATACGTATGGTTATGAAAAGCGCCGCAAATTTATACGGCAAGCATGTAACCGTTGACATTGATGACTGAAAAACAAACAATGTCTTTTTCAAAGTGAAGACAAAGCAGTCTTTACCTAATCAAAACTAATAAAAACAGACGCCAAATCCATGAAATGTGAAATGATATGCACCCCAAAAGTTTGACACTTTTGGGGTGCATATCTTCTTTATATATATGTTTTAATTTTTTATAAAAGCTAAAACAGCCGTGAATCAGGACTATAACCCTATAAACGCTCTGCACTTCTTTTACCTGTCTCTTATACACATCTCCGAGCCCACGAGACGCTACGCTAT
>CAMGCN010000217.1 GCA_946040935.1 uncultured Clostridia bacterium
CGGAGGATCATCGCTTGCCGACGCTGAACAATTCAGTAAAGTGGCAGAAATAATAAAGGCGGATAATTCAAGACATTACGTTGTTGCGTCTGCACCCGGAAAGCGTTCTGATGAGGACACCAAGGTGACGGATATGCTGTATAAGTGCTATTCCGCCGCCGCAAAAGGAAACGATATAGAGGAGCTTTTTTCCGAGATTTCCGAAAGATTTGACAGTATAGTCAAGGGACTCGGCGTTGATTTTGACTTGGCAGGGGAGCTTGCGCTTATAAAGAGCGCGTTTATTCATAAAGCGGGCAAGGACTATGCGGCGAGCCGCGGCGAGTATCTTAATTCAAAAATACTTGCGGCTTATCTCGGATATGATTTTATAGACGCGGCAGACGTAATTCTGTTTAATGAGGACGGAACGCTCAATTCCGAAGGTACGAATACACTGCTCGCAAGTATACTTGCCGATCATGAACACGCGGTTATTCCCGGTTTTTACGGCTCTATGCCAAATGATACGATAAAGACGTTTTCACGCGGCGGCTCTGATATTACAGGTTCTATAGTCGCCCGTGCGGCGAAAGCGGATTTGTACGAGAACTGGACGGACGTTTCAGGTTTTCTCATGGCAGACCCCCGTGTTATCGACAATCCTCTTCGTATAGAGACGATAACCTACGCCGAGCTTCGTGAGCTTTCCTATATGGGCGCAACCGTGCTTCACGAAGAGTCGATTTTCCCCGTAAGATTTGCAGATATACCGATAAATATAAGAAATACAAACGCACCCGAGGATGAGGGAACATATATCGTACCCTCGACTGATAAGATTGATATGGAACATGTCATTACGGGTATTGCGGGCAAACGCGGGTTCAGCGTTCTTTGGATTGAAAAGGACATGATGAACTCGGAAATAGGATTCGGAAGAAAAGTGCTCGAGGTATTTGAAAAGCATGATATTTCATTTGAGCATCTTCCCAGCGGCGTTGATACTATGAGCGTGGTTGTCGCAACTTCCGCTATATCCGAAATAAAGGATCAGATAAAGGCAGATATATGCCGTGCGGTCAGTCCTGATAAGATTACCTTTGAAGACGACCTCGCGCTCCTTGCCATTGTCGGCCGAGGCATGGTAAAGGCAAAGGGTACTGCGGCGCGTGTATTCAGTGCGGTTGCAAACTCGGGCGTCAACATCCGTATGATAGATCAGGGTTCGAGCGAAAAATGCATTATCATGGGTGTTGAAGCAGGCGATTTGGAAAAGGCTATGCAGTCTATCTATAACGAATTTGTGAAATGAGAAAACCGCCTCGTTTGAGGCGGTTTTGTTTTTGTGATGCAGGATATATGGGATTATCTTGAAAAGGCAGATAAGCCGATTCTCATGTACGGAATGGGAAACGGCGCAGATAAGATTCTCCGGGCGCTTGACGCACGGGGTGTTGTTGTTTCGGACTTTTTTGCCTCCGACGGCTTTGTAAGGGGACATCTGTTCCACGGAAAGCGTGTTTTGTCTTATTCCCAAGCAAAGGAAAAGTACGGCTCGTTTATCGTGCTTCTGTCATTTGCGACATGCCTTGATGATGTTATCGTAAATATAATCAGGATAGCCGGAGAACAGGAGCTGTACATTCCCGATGTGCCTGTTGCAGGCGGCGCGCTTTTTACACGTTCCTTTTATCTTGAAAATAAAGAAAAGTTTGACATAGCGAGGTCCCTTTTATCGGATGAACTCTCACGTGATGTTTTCGACAAAGTGGTGGAATATAAGCTCTCCGGAAGGATAGAGCCGCTTTTAGAGAGCGAATGTGAACGTGAGGAGGTGTTTTCCTCGGTTCTCTCGCCGAAAAAGTATAAAACAGCGTGCGATCTCGGCGCGTATAACGGAGATACCGCAAAAGAACTTATATCCTATTCACCCGATATAGAGAGGATTTATGCTCTTGAGCCGGACCGCAGAAACTACAGAAAACTGTGCGAATATGCAAAGGGCGAAGACAGGGTTATACCTTATAACGCGGCGGCGTGGTCGAGCGATACATCCCTTTGTTTTTCAGAGGAAGGAAACAGAAATTCGGGTGTAAAAGAAAACGGCGTTAAGACTGTTGACGCTCTTTGCCTTGACAGGCTGGTTCGGGAAAAGGTGGATTATATAAAAATGGACGTTGAGGGAAGCGAGAGGGAAGCGCTTATCGGTGCAAAGGAAATAATACGGCGCGATAAACCGCAGATGCTTGTTTCGGCGTATCACAGGAGCGAGGATATATTTTCCCTTATTTTACAAATTCATGAGCTTAACCCCGAATATAAGTTCTATCTTCGCAGGTTCAGATATTTTCCTGCATGGGATTTGAATTTATACTGCATATAAAATTTCTCTGTAAAGTGATATGCACCCCAAAAGTCAGATGTTTTTGGGGTGCATATTTTTATGAATATTGATACCTGTACAGGTTGTATATTATCGCGGCGATTTCAGCTCTTGTTACGTTACTAAGAGGTTTCAGGGTTCCGTCGGGATAACCCGAAACGATTTTTGCACTCACCGTCTTTTGTACTGAACTAAGCGCCCACGAGGGAATCTCTGACGCGTCTGAAAAATTGAGCGAAGCTCCCGTGTTTGTCAGCTTTCTTCCTATGACGGACATAACCTCGGCTCTTGTAATGCTGTTTTGCGGATAAAAGTGGCGGAGTCCCGTTTTGTCTGTTGAGCCGCTCATGAGTCCCGAGCCTATTGCCGCTTTAACATATTTTTGTGCCCATGAGGGAATTTGGGCTTCGTCTATGAAATCCAACTTGATATTTTCATACTTCGATGTGTCAATACGGTAGTATGATACTATTATT
>CAMGCN010000218.1 GCA_946040935.1 uncultured Clostridia bacterium
TACACCTAAGCCTTCGTCGGCAGCGTCAGATGTGTATAAGAGACAGATGTCGACGTTACGGTTACGGGAAGAAAGAGCATTATCAGCCGTCTTGATTCGGACGATATAAAGGCGTATGTGGATTTGAGCGGCATTTCTTCGTCGGGAGAGTATCTTTTGGAGATAAAGACAGAGCTTGACTCGGGCGTTTCGCTTGACAGACTGAGCCAGAGCACTATCACGGTTTATGTAGATATGACTACGTCAAAGACCGTGCCCATTGACCCGAATATTACTTACTACGGCGGAGTTACCGCAGGAGAAGGATATTCTATGGGTAAACCTTATATTATGGCAACCGCTGATATGCAGGATACGGCGTCCGTTGTTGTAAACGGTCCTGTTTCTATTCTGAATACCATTGTTAAAGCCAAAGTCAGGCCGATAGAGATAGGGGCTATTACCGCTTCTGTTCCTTTTACCAGTCCTCTCGTTTTGTATGATGAGAGCGGAAATGAGGTTAACAGCTCTTATATTACTATAGTTACGCCTGATGTACGGGTATATTTCCCTGTTGTCACCGAGAGAGAACTTGAAATTAAACCTAATTTCACGGGTTCGTTTGATACCTCGGCATATTCTTACAGCGTCAGCCCTTCCAGCGTAAAGGTGCGTGCGGAAGAAAAAGTGTTTGAGAAAATGACGGCGATAACCTTTGACGTTTCAAAGAGTGACACGGCGCTCGTCGGAGAAACAAAATATGAGCTTGTACCCGATGGTGTCGAGATAGCCGACGGAACTACCGAGGTTACGCTTAAAGTCGAAAAGAAAACCGCGGCGAATACAAAGTGAAAATAGCTCTCAGGCGTATAAGGCTGCCTTTCACAGAGCCTGAAGAATACGCGAAAGATAAGGCAAAGAAGAAGCTGAACTCACTCGGCATTTCCTATTCTGACTGCGAAATTTATAAACGCTCGGTCGACGCCAGACGTAAAGGCGAGATATTTTTTGAGTACACGGTATGCTTTGAATGCGAGACATTACCGTCTGAAAAGGCACTTGAAAAGGCGGACGGGATAATTATCAATGAAACGGTTCCCGATGCGGTTTACGGAAAAGAACCGTGCGATGACGGAATTGTAATCGTAGGATTCGGGCCTTGCGGAATGTTCTGTGCGCTTACACTCGCCGAAAAAGGGTATAAACCCACGGTGATTGAACGCGGCTCGTCGGTTTACGAGCGCGCGGCGGCAGTGGAGCTCTTTTATAAAAGCGGAAAGCTCGATAAGAATAATAATATTCAGTTCGGCGCGGGAGGCGCAGGTACATTTTCGGACGGAAAGCTCGTCACTCGGGTAAACGATCCTATGTGCCGATATATTCTGAACACCTTTCATTCACTCGGCGCGCCGGATGATATCATGACAAACGCCAAGCCGCATATTGGCACGGACAAACTCATGAAAATAGTTGAAAACGCCGAAAAGCGCATTTGTGAGCTGGGCGGCAGAGTGCTTTACAACACGGTGCTGACGTCTGTTTGCTCATCGGGCGGCAGAGTGCGTGCGGCGGTTACAAATAACGGGGAGATACCCTGCTCGGCGCTCGTTCTCGCTGTCGGTCACAGTGCGCGCGATACCTATTCCGCGCTGGAAGAAACCGGCGTGATTCTTTCGGCAAAGCCGTTTTCTGTCGGTGTGCGTATAGAGCACAGACAGTCTGATATAGACTATGCGCTTTACGGCAAGTTTGCCGGAGATCCGCGGCTTCCTGCGGGCGAGTATAACCTTTCAAAGAGATCGGGTGACAGAGGAGTATATACCTTCTGTATGTGTCCGGGCGGTAAAGTTGTCGCCGCGGCGAGCGAAGAGGGAGGCGTCGTTACCAACGGGATGAGCGAGTATGCGCGCGACGGCGTGAACGCAAATGCCGCGCTTGCCGTTTCTGTTTTGCCCTCTGATTTCGGCGGTGACTGTCATGCGGGAATAGAATTTGTAAGAAACATTGAAAAGAAAGCATATATCGCGGGCGGCGGAAATTTTCGGGCGCCTGCTCAAACAGTCGGCGATTTTCTTTCGGGACAAAGAGGCGGAAAACCTTCTCTTGTCGAGCCGACGTATATGAACGGTAATGTCAATATATGCGATTTGGGAGATGTTTTGCCCGATTTTGTGATTTCATATCTTAAGATGGGAATAATCTCATTTGAAAAACGTCTTCGCGGCTTTTCAGCGCCGTTTGCGCTTTTGACGGGCGCGGAAACACGCACATCGTCACCCGTTCGCATTTTGAGAGATGAGACGGGACTGGCAAGCGGATTTGAAAATCTCTATCCTTGCGGAGAGGGAGCCGGTTATGCAGGCGGCATTACCAGCGCGGCGCTCGACGGAATAAAATGTGCGCTAAAGCTTATTGAGAGGTACAGAATTTGACACAAAAAGGAATTGTTAAAGAAATAAAAGGCAATTATGCGACCGTTTCTGTCAAAAGGCAGAGCGCGTGCGATTCATGCCATGCAAAAGGCTATTGCGTAGAATGTAAAAAGAGCATGGACGCCGTCGCACTTAATGAGGTCGGCGCGCAGACAGGTGATACGGTTGAGCTTGAGAGCCCGACGGGTACCGTTCTCGGTTACGCCGCGTTGGTTTTTCTTATGCCGGTGGTCATGGCTATAGGCTCTTTTGTCGTTTTTTCTCTGTGGTTTTCACAGACCGCGAGCCTTCTTGCATCTCTTGGCTTTTTTATTCTCGCTTTTGTGTTTATCTATTTTTATTTTAACAAAAGAAGTGTAAAAGAAAAGAATATCGTGAAAATAATGAAAATAATAAAAAAGGACCTCAAGGAAAATGAAGA
>CAMGCN010000219.1 GCA_946040935.1 uncultured Clostridia bacterium
CGTTCCAAAATTATTTATTAACCATGACATGACTCTATCTCCTATAATATAAATATACAAATCATTTTATATTATGACTGAGCTTTGTTGCCTCTTTGTAGGGACGGAAAAGCATATATATCATAATGCCGAGAACAGCAACAGCCGCGACAAGGCCGAATATGTTCAAAGCTCCGGTTAAGGCTCCGCCGAACTGGTTAATCATCAAAGCGACTGCATAGGCAAATCCGCACTGATACAGGACAGCAAACCAAGTCCATTTACCGCTGTTCATCTCACGCTTGATCGCGCCGATTGCCGCAAAGCAGGGCGCGCAGAGCAGATTGAACGCAAGGAAGGAATATCCGGAAATCGGTGTAAACACATTTGCCAGCGTTTGGTAAACACTTGCGTCGCCTGCACCGTATAGAATACCCATAGTACCGACGATGTTCTCCTTAGCCACAAGTCCCGTGATGGACGCGACCGCCGCCTGCCAGTTGCCCCATCCGAGAGGAGCAAAGATCCACGCAACCGCACTGCCGATCGCGGCGAGAATGGATTTATCGAGCTCTTCTTCTGCCAACATGCGAAAACCGTCCGAAGTAAAACCGAAAAATGAAGTAAACCAAACAAGAATCGTCGAGAGCAGAATAATAGTTCCTGCCTTTTTGATAAAGGACCAGCCGCGCTCCCACATGGAACGAAGAACATTCTTTAATGTAGGCATATGGTATGCGGGAAGCTCCATAACGAAAGGCGCGGGCTCACCTGCGAACATTTTCGTCTTTTTCAGCATGATTCCGGATATGATAATGGATATCATGCCGACAAAATATGCGGATGTCGACACCCATGCGCTTCCGCCGAAAATCGCTCCTGCAATCATTGCAATGAACGGAACCTTTGCACCGCATGGGATAAAAGTGGTTGTCATAATAGTCATACGGCGGTCACGTTCGTTTTCAATAGTGCGGGAAGCCATAATACCCGGAACGCCGCATCCTGTTCCTATGAGCATAGGAATAAACGACTTGCCGGAAAGTCCGAATTTACGGAAAACTCTGTCAAGCACAAAAGCAATACGTGCCATATAGCCGCAAGCTTCAAGAAAAGCAAGCATGAGGAACAGGACAAGAAGCTGTGGAACAAATCCGAGCACCGCGCCGACTCCTGCAACAATACCGTCAAGCACCACACCGCGGATTACCGCACCTGCGCCTTCTTTTGAAACATTTATTACATTAAGAAGGTCTTCGACGAGCACAGGCACACCGGGTACCCATATACCGTATTCAGCAGGGTCGGGCTCTTCGCCGTACTTTTCGAGAACGTCCACTGCGTCCCGATAATTTTTCTGAGTCGCAGTCTCAACTTCGACAGCAAGCGTTTCCTCATCTTCAACTTCATATTCAAAATCACCTGTTGGAGAGAAACCGTTTTCTTCAACGTACGCTTGGTAACCGTCAACAATATTAACGGCATTTCCGTATTCCTCCGCCGCTTCTTCATATGAAGATGTTCCTATACCGAACAAGTGCCATCCGTCTCCGAACAGTCCGTCGTTCGCCCAGTCGGTCACGGCAGAACCCACGCCTACCATTGATATCCAGTAAACAAAAAACATGATGACGGCAAAAATCGGGAGTCCGAGCCAACGGTTAGTTACAACCTTATCAATTTTGTCCGAATATGTCAGCTTGCCTGCCTGTTTCTTTTTATAGCACGCCTTAAGGATAGAGGAAATATACAGATAACGCTCATTTGTGATTATGGATTCCGAGTCGTCATCCATTTCCTGCTCTACGGCTTTAATGTCGTTTTCAATGTGCGCCATAGTCTCATCGGTGATATTCAGTTTATCGAGAACCTTGTCGTCACGCTCAAAAATCTTGATAGCATACCAACGCTGCTGTTCCTCCGGCAGTCCGTGTACAGCGGCCTCTTCAATATGTGCAAGCGCGTGTTCGACAGAACCGGAAAAAGTGTGCATAGGAACGGTTTTTGTACTTTCTGCGGCCTCGATAGCAGCTTCTGCCGCCTCGGTTATTCCAGATTCTTTCAAAGCAGATATTTCAACGATTTTACACCCGAGCTGTCGTGACAGCTCTGATGTGTCAATCCTGTCGCCGTTCTTTTTTACGACGTCCATCATGTTTACGGCAATGACGACAGGTATACCTAATTCGGTAAGCTGTGTGGTAAGATATAGATTTCTTTCAAGATTAGTACCGTCAATAATATTAAGAATAGCGTCAGGACGCTCTCCTATCAGATAATTTCTCGCAACGACTTCTTCCAGAGTGTAAGGAGAAAGTGAATAAATACCGGGAAGGTCGGTAATGATAACGTCATTATGTTTTTTCAGTTTGCCTTCCTTTTTTTCAACAGTCACTCCCGGCCAGTTTCCTACGAACTGATTTGAACCGGTCAGGGCGTTGAACAGAGTAGTTTTACCGCTGTTTGGGTTCCCCGCAAGGGCAATTCTTATGTCCATATATATTTCCTTTCTTTTTTCAGTTAACTATGGTTAACTGCGGCTCAAAAAAAATAATAAATTATTCGATTTCTATCATTTCCGCATCGGCTTTTCTAAGAGAAAGCTCATATCCGCGCACAGAAATTTCAATAGGGTCGCCCAAAGGAGCCACTTTACGCACATAGACGTCTACCCCTTTTGTAATGCCCATATCCATAACACGACGCTTGAGTGCGCCTTCGCCGTGAAGTTTAACGACCCTGACAGTTTCGCCGATTTTCGTTTCTTTCAAAGTTCTCATTGTGTTGCCTTCCTTTCCTTATGCTGTATATTTTCGCTTTGACAGCGTCATACCATGAT
>CAMGCN010000220.1 GCA_946040935.1 uncultured Clostridia bacterium
CCTAAGCCTTCGTCGGCAGCGTCAGATGTGTATAAGAGACAGATTATATTCATACGCCAAAGATTTGAAAGCTCCGTCCGCTTCCGAATAATATTACCATATGAAATTTGACTTTGCGGCTTCCCCGTTGTCAACCAAAATATCCTGTGCCGTCATTGATTTATTTATCACCGTCAGAAAATATGCCCACTCGGCTATTTCCTCCACCGTCGCCCATTTGGAAAGCATAGTTTCATTAAGCACAGCACTCCATTTTTCGGCGTTGTTTATTACTCTGTCGTTAAGCTCGTTCACAACGCCCCCGGGGGAGAGACTGTTGGCCGTGGCACCGTAGTCCGCTATACGAAGCGCGGTATTTTTCATATACGCAACAACTCCGCCTTTGCTCGCGGCGTATTCGGGAAATTCCGAGCCTGTGCTCGCGCTGGAGGAAGCAATAAAAAGCACGCTCTTTATATCCCTTTGTACAGCGTATTTTTCAGTTACACGTATAGTGCCCTTTAAGTTCACGTCGATATCCCGTCCCGAATCCTGCACGCCCGCATTGTTTATTAAAATCTCAACGCCAGAGATCTCCGGAAGCTCGTCCTTTGAAATATCTGCGATAAAATGTGTGTATTTTTCATTTTTAATACTTCCGCCGCGCACGTCAATACCTACGACTGTATGCGACATTGAAAGAAACTTTTCCGCTATCGCTTTTCCTATTCCGCGGCTTGTACCTGTAATAAGAACTTTCATTTTGCTATCCTTTCAAGATATTCTTTTCCGACCTCTTCCTCTTTCCACTTTTTACAAAGTCTGAATCCAAAGAAAGAGAAAATCACCTCGCACAAAAGCTCTGCCGCCATGCCCGTAAGAGCGCACGTTACGCACTGTAAAAGCGTCCAGCCGAAAAACACATGACTTACCGCGAGCGCAAAAACCATGTTATCACAAAACTGTCCGATCGCAGTTGATATATACGTTCGTGCGACATATGCGAGCGCCCCGTCAGGATTGTTTCGGAATGCCTTTCCCACGGCATAGTTTGAAAAATTATTTACAAAAGCTGAAACGGTGAAGGCAAGCGCGCTGCCTAAAATGACATACCATGTGCCGCCGAAAGTTCCGTCAAGCGCGGCGTTTATAACATTCTCGCTCCCCTCGACAAAAGACTCTCCCCACACTCCGGGAACAGCGCTTCCGATAAAAAAGACAAAGCAGAAAGCCAAATTTATGAGCATGGCGAAAATAGATATTTCCGACGCGCCTTTCGGCCCGAAATGCTTTGTTATCACGTCCATGGCAAGAAATGCAAACCAGGAAAAGATTATACCGCAGTCGAGCGCGAGAAAGTCAAACGGGAGACTGATACTTTTATTTGCAAACAGATTCATTGAGAAAACGCTGAGAACAAACAGCGTGAGCATTACTGAAGGGACTCCGCGCAGCAATAACTTGAACTCAATTAATTCCTTTTTCAGCTTGTTTTTCATGAAAATACCTCGCTTTATGTAATTTCATTGAAAAGGCTGTTTTACAGAGCGCCCGGTCCGAAAAATAAAAAAACGGACACAAAAACGCACCCATTCTTTTTCCATAGTTTTGTTTTATGACAGGATGGTTACGAACTGTCTTTTCAATTTCCGATATATATTATATCACACCTTTTTTATTTTTTCAAGTATAAAAAGGTTGTTAAAGCTCAAGTGAGCTTTAACAACCTTTTAATTATTATTTTGCGGTGAAATCGTTCAAAATGTTATCTTTGTACTTACGGAACATCTGTGCCACTTCCGCGCGGCTCGCCTTTCCGAGAGGATTGAGCTTAACGGGTGAAACACCGTTTATGATTCCGTACGCGTTTGCCCATGAAATGGGTTTTACAGCGTAACTCGAGATAGACGAAGAATCTTTATAACCTGAAAGGTCAATTGAAGCGTCGATATCATAACCCTTATATCTCGCATAACGGTAGAGGATAGACGCCACCTGCTCGCGAGTTATATTATCTAAAGGTGAGAATGTGCTAGCGCTCGTACCCGCAACAATTCCGTTTTCGGCCGCCCACTCAACCGAGCCTGTGTACCACTGATTTGCAGGAACATCCTTAAACGTCTTGGAAATTGTGTTATCCGGCTTGACGCTTCCGTGGTCGAGGCGGAAGAGAACCGTCACGAGCATTGCCCTGTTCATATTAGTATCAGGTTCAAAGTTTACATCAGACGTTCCGAAGAAAAGACCGTTATTGACTGCAAAATATACAGCCTCCGCATACCAGTCACCCGATTTCACATCTGTGAAGGGAGATTTTACAGCCTTGATATAATCGGTACTTACATGTTCACCGCAACGGGTACAGTAACTGACTCTCTCGCCTTCCGTTACATAAGTGGGAGAAATCAATACCTTTGTCTCTATTTTATGGCCGGGTGCGTCTGTGGTTTCATTCAAAATAACTTCTTTACAGTCATTGCATACGATTATATGATATCCGTCCTCGGTGCATGTCGCATCTACCTTTGTATCCGTTACGTTTGTATGTTCGCACTCTCCGCCTGTAACTTCAAAGTCGGGAACAAGTACCATAGTTCCGACAGCATATTTTACCGAATCTCCCTTTGCTGTTTTCCAGCCCTTGAAGGTATATACCTTGTCTCCCTCGGGAGCTTTGGAAGGAGTTTCTTTTGTATAGAGGTCTTCAATCTTATCAAGCGATATGGTTTTAACATTGGTACCCGACGCCGAAATAGAATAAATGCGCTCCTCTGTCTCTTATACACATCTCCGAGCCCACGAGACGCTACGCTATCGCG
>CAMGCN010000221.1 GCA_946040935.1 uncultured Clostridia bacterium
CTCGGAGATGTGTATAAGAGACAGGGTAAGTGCAACTGGGGTATAGCGACTCAACGCCCCGAGCTGGTAAAACGTCTCAATCCCGAAATCGGTTATCAGAGACTGTGCAATCTTGTCAGCGCGTGGAATCATGAAATTCAGGAGCTTATGGGAGGCATGGGTATCAACTCTATCGAGTCGCTTCGCGGAAACCGTCTCATGCTTCGCGGCGTAGGGCTTAATGAAAAAGAACTTGAAGTGCTCGGTATCAAGCACGCTGGCGAATAAGGGGGAGTCATGAAACGTGTTTATGTAAATGAAGAATGGTGCCTCGGGTGCCATCTCTGCGAGTACAACTGCGCTTTTGCCCAAACAGGCGAAACAGACATGGCAAAGGCGCTGATGGGCAAAAAGATTTATCCTAACATTTTGGTGGAAAGCGCGGATAATATAAACTTCGCGGTAAATTGCCGCCACTGTGACGATCCTTTGTGCGTGAAAAACTGTATCGCCGGCGCCCTCTCGAAGGGAGAGGACGGGGTAGTTGTAATAGACCGCGACAAGTGCGTCGGATGTTTTACATGCGTGCTCAGCTGTCCCTACGGATGTATAGCGCCGACCGAAGAGGGAGTTATGCATAAATGTCAGCTCTGCATTTCTACATCCGAGGGTACTCCCCGTTGTGTTGCAGGCTGTCCGAACGGCGCTATCGTATTTTGCGAGGAGAGGTGAAGATATGCAGACTTACGATTATTTAATAATTGGAAATTCACACGCCGCAGTCGGCTGTGTCGAGGGTATACGCTCTGTTGATAAAACGGGTACAGTAGCCGTTATGTCGGGCGAAAAGTACCATTGCTATTCCCGTCCGCTTATCTCCTATCTTTTGGAGGGCAAAACAGACCTCGAAAGAATAAAATACCGTCCGTCTGATTTCTATAAGAAAAACGGCGTTACAACAATGCTTTCAACGAAGGCGGAAGAGATTAATCCCGATGATAAAACCGTTCTCGCACAGGGGGGAAAGGTTGGTTACCGAAAACTGCTCGTGGCTGTCGGTTCATCTCCTTTTGTTCCTCCCGTAAAAGGATACGAGACGGTAAGCAAAAAATTCACATTTCTTGAGCTTGATTCGGCGCTCGCTCTCAAAAAAGCGCTCACTCCCAAGAGCCGTGTACTTATAGTAGGCGCAGGTCTTATCGGACTCAAGTGCGCCGAGGGAATTTACGGAAAATGCGGAAAAATCACTATCGTTGACCTCGCGCCCAAGGTGCTTTCCAGCGTGCTTGACGACGGCGGAGCGAAAAACGTGCGCGAGCATATAGAGAAACAAGGTATTGAATTCCACCTCGGAACGAGTGTAGCCGAATTTGATAAAAAGCGTGCAACTCTGCTCGACGGAACGGTAATTGACTTTGACATTCTCGTTATGGCGGTCGGCGTTCGCGCAAACACAGCCCTGGTCGCTCAGGCAGGCGGCGAGGTGGGACGCGGCATTATTACCGACAGCACGCAGAAAACTTCTCTTGCCGATATCTACGCGGCAGGCGACTGCACCGAATGTGACGATATTTCCTGCGGTACACGCCGTGTGCTTGCAATACTGCCTAACGCATATTCCCAGGGCTTTACCGCAGGTGTTTGCATGGCAGGCGGCGAGGCAAAGTTTGACAAGGCTATTCCCATGAATTCGGTCGGATTTTTCGGACTTCATCTTGTTACGGCAGGAAGCTAT
The DNA here is from genome assembly GCA_946040935.1 of uncultured Clostridia bacterium. Classification (GTDB taxonomy): domain Bacteria; phylum Bacillota; class Clostridia; order Oscillospirales; family CAG-272; genus CAKSEI01. The sequence continues at coordinate 1,715 of CAMGCN010000221.1, forward strand.
ACGGGGAAGTGCTACTCCGACACGAAGGACGGGAAATACAAGAAGCTATTTTATGAGGATAATCTGTTAAAAGGCTATATTATAATCGGAGACGTCAGCCGTGCGGGTATTTATACATCGTTGATAAGAGAGCAAACTCCGCTCAATACGGTTGATTTCAAGCTTTTGTGCGAAACTCCCGCACTTGCCGCATTCTCGCGCGAGTACAGAAAAGAGAAACTCGGAGGTATAGTAAAATGACGTTAGACGCAAGAAACTTCCCTGATTTTCAGTCGCTTAACCAAGCGGTTCGTGAATCAAACGGAGATTTAACAATAAAAAACTGCCTGGGCGAACGCTTTATCGGCGCGGGCGCAGGAAAAAGAAGAATTACGTTGAACGGTGTGCCGGGTAACGCCCTCGGATGCTATCTTAACGGAGCGCATATTACGGTAAACGGAAACGCACAGGACGCTGTCGGAGACACTATGAACGACGGGAAAATCGTCATTCACGGCAATGTCGGAGACGCTGTCGGCTACGCTATGCGAGGCGGAGAGATTCTCGTTCAGGGCAGCGCAGGCTACCGCGCAGGAATACATATGAAAGCATATATGGACAAAGTGCCCGTTGTCGTTATCGGCAACCGTGCGGGCAGCTTCCTGGGCGAATACCAGGCAGGCGGTATCATTATCGTGCTCGGTCTTGACTGTGACGACTCGGAGCTGATTGGCTATTTCTGCGGAACGGGTATGCACGGCGGAAAGATATTCCTGCGTGCCAAGAAAATCGAACGCGAGCTTCCTCCGCAGGTAAAATGCGAAAAGGCAACTCAAGAGGATATTAAAAGCATCCAAAAATATTTGAAGGATTATGAAAAGACCTTCAAGCGTCAAATTCCCGACGACGGAAAGGAATTTTTCCTCCTTACTCCAAACTCGAAAAACCCATACAAGAAAATGTACGCGCCAAACTAAAATAAAAAGGTTTTTATGAAATCCTACGTATATTAAATTGCCGCCGAACCCGATTATCAGGTTCGGCGGCAATTTTTCTTACTTTAATAAAACAAAAAACACCCTGTCGGG
>CAMGCN010000222.1 GCA_946040935.1 uncultured Clostridia bacterium
CACCTAAGCCTTCGTCGGCAGCGTCAGATGTGTATAAGAGACAGGATTCTGCCTTTTCAAACACACGGTCGAAGTTTATGTTTCCCTCACCGATTACCGCCATTTTTCTGCCGTAGGCATAGTCCTTAAGATGAATACACGGCACTCTGCCGAAAAGCCTTTCTATCCACTGCGCGGGATCTCCTCCGCCGCACTGAACCCAGTATGTGTCGAGTGTAAATCCCATTTCGTCGGGTGCCATATCCTCTGCAAGCCTTTCAATGATAAGCTTGCCGTTATACTTTTTGAACTCATGCTCGTGGTTGTGATACATAAATAGTTTATTATTTTCTTTTAATGCCTTTGCGACCGGCTTATAAGTATTTATAAAGTCATCGTAACGCTGACCTTCAATTTCCTCATTAAACCCGTACCATCCGAGACCCACATATTTACAGTCAAACACATCATGATCCTTTGCGACCTGTACAGGGTTGTTTTGCAGTCTGTCGGGCGAAGTATGAGTAAGCACGCATTTAAGACCGTTCTTTTTGAGCTCGTCTTTGAGCCATTTCGGGTCAAATTCGCAGGTTCCCGAAATTTGTACCGCTTTATAGCCTATGTCCGCCACTTTTTTTAGTGTTTCGGAAAAAGACTCGGTATCCTTGCAGAAATCCCGTAACGTATAAAACTGTGCTCCGATTTCCATTTTTATTAACTCCTTTATTATAAGATTTATTGTAAGACGGCCTTAAAGGCCTTGCACGCCGCGTCAAAAGCGGCGTTTGCGTCTGGATACACGCCCTCGGCGATCTCGCTCTTTTCTCCCCTTCGCTCGAGGCTTGAAAGCCCCTCAAAAACGGTAAGATGCGGCTCTATCGTAAAGGCGTTTGCGCCTCGTGAAATAAAGTCGGCGGCTATTTCCTTTATATGTCCGTCGCCGAATCCTGCCGGCACAATGGCACCGTCCGCTTTTGCGTCCTTTATATGCATATAGTAAATATAATCTTTAAGCATATCCCATGCTTTCAGGGTGTCCGCTCCGCTTTGAACATAATTTGCAGGATCGAATATTCCTTTAAGCTCGGGCAGAGCACGGTGAAGCTCTAAACACCTTTCGGGAGTGTCGCCGAATATTCCCTTTTCGTTTTCGTGGCAAAGACATATGTTGTGAGCGTTCGCAATATCGCACAGTACGCCCAAACGCTCCGTCACCTCGTTTTTGTAAGCTGAAGCTTCTTTCCCTTCGGGAATATAAAAAGAAAATATCCTGATATTGTGCGCTCCGAGTATTTCGGCTGTTTCCAAAGTACGCTTAAACTTCTCTGTATGAGATACAAAATCCTCCTTTTCAATGTCGATTTTTCCGATAGGAGAGCCTATCGACCATGTGATAAGGCCGTTTTCGTCAAGCTTGCGCTTTACCTCTTTTGCTTTTTCTAAAGTTATGTCCGAAATATTCACTCCGTCAACATTCCGTATTTCAAGTCCGCTTAAAGAGTTTCTTTTGAGAGCCGTAATCTGTTCATCAATGTTTGGACTTGCCTCGTCCGCAAAGGCGAAAATTTTAATATTATTCATTATTCATACTCCCGAATATGCCGAAAAACCGCCGTCTATCGGCAATACCACGCCCGTAATAAAGCCCGCCGCCTCGTTGTTCAGGAGAAACAGCAGTCCGCCCTCAAGCTCGTTTGCCTCGCCGAATCTGCCCATGGGAGTGGCGGCTAATATTTTACCTGTTCTGGCAGTCGGTGTTCCGTCGTCGTTAAAGAGCAGCTTTGCATTTTGCTTTGTCGAGAAAAAGCCGGGAGCTATAGCGTTTACACGGATACCCACCTTTGAAAAATGCACGGCAAGCCACTTTGTAAAGTTTGAAACCGCAGCTTTTGCGCCCGAATAAGCGGGAATTTTGGTAAGGGGAGTAAAGGCGTTCATGCTCGAAATATTAAGGATATTACAGCCCTCTCTTCCGACCATCTGACGCGCGAACGCCTGCGTCGGGATAAGCGTGCCTAAAAAGTTGAGATTGAATACAAATCCTATTCCGTCGCTTTCAAGGTCGAAGAAGCTCTTTGTGTCGGCGTCGATGTCGCCGAGTTCAAAATATTCCTTGTCGGTCGTAGCTTTCGGATTATTGCCTCCCGCGCCGTTTACCAATATATCGCATTTTCCCAAGTCCTTTTCGACTTCGTCCGCCACCGTAAAGCACATATCTTTATCAAGCACATTACATTTGTATGCTTTGGCGATACCGCCCTCGGAGATGATTTCATCGGCGAATCCCTTTGCCGCGTCAAAATTCAGATCAAGGAGCGCAACCTTAGCGCCCGCGCGAGCAAGAGTCCTTGAAAAAGCAGAGCAAAGCACTCCTCCCGCGCCCGTCACTACTGCGACTTTTCCTGTTAAATCGGTATTCAAAACATTTTTCTGCATTATTTATCTTTCCTTTCCGCTTTTTCGCAGGCTTCAAAAAGTCCGTTAATATACGCGGCACCCAGCGCCCTGTCATACAGACCGTAGCCGGGTTTACCGCTTTCGCCCCAAATCATTCTGCCGTGGTCGGGACGGACATACCCGTCAAAACCGGTATCTGTAAGCGCTTTTACTATCTCGTACATATCAAGACTCCCGCCCGAAGAAAGATGTCCGCACTCCTCAAAGCTGCCGTCCTCCAAGAGCTTTATCTGACGGATATGAATAAAGGCTATTCTGTCCATCCCGCTGTACTTTCTCACCATTTTCGGAATGTCGTTAAACGCCGCGCTGCCGAGACTTCCCGTACAGAAACAAAGA
>CAMGCN010000223.1 GCA_946040935.1 uncultured Clostridia bacterium
AGCGTCTCGTGGGCTCGGAGATGTGTATAAGAGACAGGGGAAGCAAAGGCTTTCCGATATTGCCGCCGAGATAAACCTTTCCCTCTCCGCCCTCGAGCATTTTTGAAATTAGTGTTGTGGTAGTCGTCTTTCCGTCGCTTCCCGTCACTCCGAAAACAGTCGCGGGACACAGAGACATAAAGACTTCCATTTCGTTTGTCAGCACGGCTCCGCGCTTTTTTGCCTGAACAAAAGCCGGAATATCCGAACGGATACCGGGCGACTTGAAAATAATATCGTCATCAATATTCTCAAGATAATCATCGCCGAAAACGAGCTTCACGCCTTTTTCTTCAAGCTCTTTTGCAATTTTCTCCTTTTCTTCACGCGGCTTTTTGTCCCTCGCGGTAACGTCGGCGCCAAGTGACAACAGTAAATCTATCACAGGCGTATTTGATACTCCCACTCCGACAACAGATATCCTCTTGCCATTGATATATTCTTTGAACTTTTCGTATTTACCGTTCATTAAATCATTCCTCGGAATAAAATATCTCATATTTGATATATTATACAATAAAACGCTATTAAATTCAAGTAAAGGCGGAAAAGAGAAAAATATCACCTTTTAGGAAAAATTATTAAAACTATTGTTGACAAAACAGACTGTCTTTGATATAATAATATCCGCGCTTGATATTGCGGCATCGCCAAGCGGTAAGGCAACGGACTCTGACTCCGTCATTACCTAGGTTCGAATCCTAGTGCCGCAGCCAAAGCCCCAAAGGCATAAGTCTTTGGGGCTTTACTTTTTACTTCTTCACTCTTCACTCTTCACTCTTCACTCTTCACTATTCACTTTTCACTAAACTTGCCTTTGGGGCTTTGTAAGCAATAAGTAACAGTGGAAAGAGAAAAAGTGAAATATCTAAAACTGCAAAATTGCGACTTGATTTCCGAAACTCCCGAAAAAATGAAGGAGTTTTTGTTTTTTTACTTGACATATACCCCGTGGGGGTATACAATAAGTATACAAGTACCGTAAAAGGGTACAATAAATTATGCGGAGCAGATTATGGAAGAAATAAATCAATGTAAGCATAAAAAACGCGATGAAAATGAATTTCGCGATTTACAAAACCGCTTAAAGCGCATTGAGGGACAGGTACGCGGTATCGGTAAAATGCTCGAAAACGACGCGTACTGCACAGACATTCTCACACAAGCGGCAGCGGCAACGGCAGCGCTCAACAGCTTTTGCAAGGTGCTGCTTTCAAATCATATAAAAACCTGTGTTGCCGACGGCATAAAAGCAAACGACGAGAGCGTCATAGACGAACTCGTTGACACAGTTCAGAAACTAATGAAATAACGGTGTGAAAATGAAACATTTTATTGTAACGGGGATGAGCTGCGCCGCATGCCAGACTCGCGTTGAAAAAGCGGTAAGCGAAGTTGAAGGAGTAAACTCCTGCGCGGTAAATTTGCTTACGGGCTCTATGGGCGTCGAGGGAAATGCAAGTGACGAGAGCATCATCGCGGCTGTGGAAAAGGCAGGCTACGGCGCTTTTGTCAAAAATGAGAAGGATGTCAAGCAAGAGGACAACATCTTAAAAGACAATGAAACGCCCAAAATAATAAGACGGCTTATCGTTTCACTTTGCTTTTTAGCTCCCCTTATGTATCTTTCAATGGGACATACCATGTGGAACTTTCCCCTGCCGTATTTCTTACATGAAAACTACACGGCGATCGGAATCCTTCAGCTTTTACTTACCGCCGCGATAATGGTAGTAAATCAAAACTTCTTTATATCGGGAACAAAGAGTATTATTCACGGCGCGCCGAACATGGACGCGCTCGTATCAATAGGAGCGGGCGCGGCGTTCATATACAGCGTATATACTCTCTTTGCCGTGTGCGGCGTTCAGGGTGAAGAACAGATGAAGTATATGCACGATTTTTACTTTGAGTCTGCAGGAATGATACTGACTCTTATCACGGTAGGAAAACTGCTGGAAGCACGTTCAAAAGGAAAAACAACAGACGCGATAAAAGGTCTTATGCGCCTTTCACCTAAAACCGCGACGGTTATGCGCGGCACTGTGCGAACGGAAGTACCTATAGAAGACGTTCGCGTGGGTGAAACATTTTTTGTGCTTCCCGGCCAAAACATACCCCTTGACGGAATAGTAAAGGACGGCACAAGCGCAGTGAACGAGTCTGCGCTGACAGGAGAGAGCATACCGCAAGACAAAGCTCCGGGTGATACGGTATATGCCGCAACCCTCAATCAGTCGGGATTTTTAACATGTGAGGCAACAAAGGTGGGAGAGGACACCACCCTCTCTCAAATAATCCGCATGGTAAGTGACGCGGCGGCGACAAAAGCACCCATTGCAAAGGTCGCAGACAGAGTTTCGGGAGTTTTTGTACCCATCGTCATGGCAATAGCTCTTTTAACCTCGGTAATATGGTTGCTTCTCGACAAAAGCGCAGGCTTTGCTCTCGCGCGCGGAATATCTGTCCTTGTAATAAGCTGTCCATGTGCACTCGGACTTGCAACTCCCGTTGCAATAATGGTAGGAAGCGGTATAGGCGCAAAACACGGAACAATGTTCAAAACCGCATCGTCTCTTGAAGAAACGGGAAAGGTACAAATTGTCGCTCTCGACAAAACCGGCACTATCACAAACGGTGAGCCGGAAATCACCGACATTATACCCTGTCTCTTATACACATCTCCGAGCCCACGAGACGCTACGCT
>CAMGCN010000224.1 GCA_946040935.1 uncultured Clostridia bacterium
TTACTCTTTCGGTGAACGATTATATGGGCATGCAAAGCGCGCAGATGATAGTGCGTGACATGCGGCTTTCTTCGGACAGCGCGGATTTTCTCATAAAGGGACGGAAGCTGTATTCAGAAATAAAGTCAGGAAGAAAGATAAGCGAAAGTGAGAAAATAATACCGTCTCGTGAAGACTTTGCCGCAGTTTACAGGTATATCGGAGCGGAGGTCAGAAAAGGCGGGGACATAATCGGAGTAAAAGGAATCATACGCCGACTGCCGGATATGAACTATGTCAAGGTGAGATATATCGTAGAGATATTCCGTGAGATGAACCTAATCGGTATTTCCTCCTACGGCTCGGAGCCTGATATATATAAATTCAAACTGAACAATGTGACGACAAAGATTAATCTTGAAAAATCGTCGATATATAAAAAACTTAAAACCAGAAAAGAGTATAACTGATTAAATGGAAACCGGAATAGAGCGGCTCATGCTTGCTCTCGACAGCAGCGGCAGACGCTTTGATAAAGATAAAATAATGCGTGCCTACGACTTTGCGAAAGAACTGCATGAAGGGCAGTTCCGCGCAAGCGGCGAGGAGTATATCAGTCATCCGCTCGCTGTTGCCGAGCTGGTGGTAGGTCTCGTTCCGGAGACTGACGCGGTGTGCGCGGCGCTTCTTCACGATGTTGTGGAAGACTGCGCAGACAAGGTAAGCATAGCCGATATAGAAAAACGCTTTGGCAGTGAAGTCGCCATGCTTGTCGACGGTCTTACAAAGCTTATAAAAATAAAGTTTGAAGACCGCGAAGGGCAGAATATGGAAAACCTGCGCAAGATGTTTCTTGCCATGAGCCGGGATGTCCGGGTTATTTTCATTAAGCTGTGCGACCGGCTTCACAATATGCGGACGCTCGACGCAAAGCCCGAGGGAAAGAGGCGGCTTACGGCTCTTGAGACGATGAACGTTTACGCGCCTCTTGCTCACCGTTTGGGTATGCAGAAGATGAAGCAGGAGCTCGAGAGTCTCTCCCTTGCATATCTTGATCCCTTCGGCTATAAAGAAGTCGAAAAACACATTGAAGAAAAATACGGCGCGAACCGCGATTTTATAGACAGAATACGTTCTCAGATTTCCGCGCGTTTAACCGAAGAGGGACTGAATTTTTCCCTCGAGGGCAGAGTTAAGAGCGTTTACAGTATCTATAAGAAAATGTATGAGCAGAACAAGTCTTTTGATGAGATTTACGACTTTTATGCTCTTCGTATCATTGTCGAAAACGAGCTTGAGTGCTATACCGCGCTCGGAATAATACATGATATGTACAAGTCAATACCCGGCCGCTTCAAGGATTATATTTCAACGCCGAAGCCGAATATGTATCAGTCCCTGCACACCACTGTTATCGGACGGGAGGGAGTGCCCTTTGAAGTGCAGATAAGAACATGGAAGATGCACCAGGTTGCCGAATACGGTATTGCCGCGCATTGGAAATACAAAACGGGAGATACTGCGAGCGAAAATTTAGACGAGAAATTAAAATGGATTTCAAAGCTGATTGAAATAGAGGACGAAGAGATAGACCCCGACGAGTTTATGCGCTCTCTTAAAATCGATATTTTCCACGATGAAACCTTCGTTTTCACTCCTCGCGGAGACGTCATAACTCTGCCGCAGGGCTCGTGTGTAATAGATTTTGCATATGCCATCCATTCGGCTATAGGCAACAAGATGGTCGGCGCAAAAATAAATGGCATGATATGTCCTATTGACACCGTGCCTCAAAACGGCGATATAGTCGAAATATTGACGTCCAATTCATCAAAAGGGCCGAGCAGAGACTGGCTTGGAATAGTCAAGACCGCCGAGGCGAGAAACAAAATACGCACATGGTTCAAAAAAGAAAAGAGAACCGAGAATATCGAGGTGGGACGCGCCGAGATAGAACGAGAAATGCGTAAAATGGGCTATCCCTATACCGAAAAAGATAAAAATGAAGTGCTCGAGGCGGTAGCTGACAGACTCGGCATCAAGAGCGTCGAGGACTTTTATAATACAATAGGCTACGGCGGACTTATTCTTTCAAAAATCACAGCGAAAATCAAGGATGAGTTTGAGCACAGGATAAAGAGCGCACAGCGTGCGGCCGAAGAGCTGATAACCGTCGATCAGGTTTACATCAAACCGCAGGGAAAACGCAATGCGGGCGGCGTTGTAATAGACGGGGTAGACGGCTGCAGCGTCAAGTTCGCGCGCTGCTGTAATCCGCTTCCCGGCGATTTGATAACGGGATTTATAACAAAGGGCTACGGAGTGTCAATTCACAAATATGACTGTCCGAATGTCAAAAAGATGCTTGAAAACGAGGAGAACAGACAGCGCTTTGTTTCGGCGTATTGGGAAAACAAAAACGGCACTCCGTCAAACGACAGTATGTTCGAGGCGTATCTGCAGGTCTTCGCGCACGGGTCTATCAGCCTTATTGCCGATATATCTATGGCTCTTGCGGATATGAACGTGGCAATACACCAGATAAACACCGCAAAGAAAGACGATATTGTGACAATCAGCCTTGTTATAAGCTGTAAAAACTTATCGCATTTCGAGTCTATTGTAGCCCGTCTGCGTAAGGTTGACGGAGTCACAAATGTTGTCAGAGGATATTCAAAATGAGAGTTGTAATACAAAGAGTTAAGAGAGCGTCGGTAAAGGTCGACGGCGAATGTGTCGGCAAGGTCGGAAAGGGACTTATCTGTCT
>CAMGCN010000225.1 GCA_946040935.1 uncultured Clostridia bacterium
GTGTATAAGAGACAGTTTTCATATACAGTGTCGTACAACTCAGTCATTGAAACGGTGTGCAGATAATTTTCTTCAAAACAATTTAACTCCAAACTATTGAAATCAAACAAATCATCTGCTATACTTGTATCAAGATATTTTGCTGATGACTGCTCATCACCTGCGCCAACAGGTGTGTTGTGAGCGGTCATTTCATTTTCATAACTCATTTACATTCCTCCTTCATTCCGCCGAGGGTAACGGCAATCAGGTTGAGCGTATCGAGTATTTCATCTGAAACCGCTCCTCCATTGCTGATACGCCGCAGCTCCCCGTAAATATCTTGCATTTGATTTTTGAGAGCCTTATACACTCTCGGATTACCCTGCACGATAATATCACGCTGCAAAGTGCGCTCAATGAGGTAATCTTGCTTGGTTAAGCCTGACAGAGCGACGATTTTTTCAAAATGCTCCCATTCTTCCGGCGATACTCTGAACGCCACTGTCTTACTGCGCAAGCGGTTGTGGCGGTCTAAATTTTTAGCTGACATATTTTAACCTGCCTTTCCGAGATCATTAAGCCTATCTGCCATATCCTTTTGCTTGGACGGGAACAAGTGTGCATAGCGATAAGTTACATCTATGCTTTCGTGTCCCAGCCTATCGGCAATAGCTAAAGCTGAAAAACCCATTTCAATCAACAAAGAAACGTGTGAATGTCTGAGGTCGTGTATTCTGATACGCTTAACCCCGGCTTGCTTCGCTCCTCTGTCCATCTCGTGATGAAGATAGCTTTTTGAAATCGGGAATATACGATTGTCTTCGCCACGGCTGTAAAACATTGATAAATAGTCCTGCATTTCTTCACAAAGGAAATCAGGCATATTTATCGTGCGATTGCTCTTTTTGGTTTTCGGTGACGTAATAATGTCCTTACCTGCCAAATGCTGAAATGATTTGTTGATGGTGACCGTTTGAGCTTTGAAATCAAAATCCGCCGGTGTGAGAGCTAACAACTCACCCAATCGGATACCCGTCCAATACAGCATCTCAAATGCATAGTATGAAACTGTCTTGTCCATCATCGCTTCCGAGAAATACCTGTACTCATCAAGTGTCCAAAACTTCATCTCCTTGCTCTCCTTTGCACCCATATTCCCGGCAATTGACGCAGGATTGGTACGCAAGCCGTAGTATCGCACAGCGTGATTGAACATAGCGCTGAGCTGATTGTGAACGGTACGGAGATACGTCTTGGAATATAGCTTCCCGTGCTTATTTTTGAGTGTCCTTATCTCGTTTTGCCATTCAATCACGTCCGTTGCGGATATGTCACAGAGCTTTCTATCCTTGAAATAAGGAATAATTTTACCCTCGATGATGTTTTCCTTTGTCTGCCAAGTGTTTTCTTTGAGCCGAGGCTTTATATCCTTTTTATATAGCTCATAGAAACTGCCAAAGGACATTGTTACATCCGTTTGTTTCTGCAATAGGAACTCACGTTCCCACTCCAGCGCTTCGTGCTTTGTTGCAAACCCACGCTTAAGCTTTTGTTGGCGCTTACCCTGCCAATCTGTATAGCGGAATTGAACATACCAGCTTCCGCTTTTCTTATCTTTAAATGCGCCCATTTACACATCACTCCTTTTCACTATTTGTTCTGGTCGCATAAATATGATCGTGAAAGAACTTACGGTCAATTCTTCCCGGAAGTGTAAGGCATCCGGTTGCCTTTAGCTCTTTATTTAGCTTTTGAATGAGTTTGTATGCGTAAGATTCGGATACGCCCAATTCCTCCGCAACTTCACTCACTCGCATAAACATAGTTCCTGACATAAACATACCCCCTTTCATAGTAAATTACAATTTATTTCGTGTCGGAATACTTTCTGACCGCCAACCGATTCGCCCGGGCGGACATACCTTTACTGTGATATGCGACAGAAAACTAAACCGTATTGCTTAGTCTATTTCTATTATACTAAACATATATGATTAAGTCAAGCGGATTGAGTTAGAAAAAATAAAACTTTTTTGTTTAATTTTTGTTGACAAGCACTAAACATATATGCTATACTATGTGTATCATATTATTTGAGGTGATTTGAAATGGCTATCGGCGAAAGAATCAAATACATTCGCAATTTAAAAAATTTCACACAAAAGTATCTCGGTCAGCTTATCGGATTTCCCGAAAAAACAGCTGACATTAGAATCGCTCAGTATGAATCAGGCACAAGAACTCCGAAAGCAGATATTACAAAGGAGCTTGCAAAAGCGTTAGAGGTTTCACCTCTTGCGTTGGATGTTCCCGACATTGACACAGAGCTTGGATTAATGCATACCTTATTCGCACTTGAGGATATCTACGGTTTACAAGCCGAAGAAAAGGATGGAGAAACCAAGCTGAATTTTTCAAACGCTTCTGTTCTTCGGGCGGTAAAGGCGTGGGCAGGGCAAAGCGCCAAATTGAAAGCCGGAGAGATAACCAAGGAAGAGTATGACGAGTGGCGTTATAACTATCCTAAATATGACACTGACAGCGAATATGTAAAGCTGCCGTCAGATGACCTGAATAATGCTATGTTGGAAGCATTTGAAGACAAACTGAAAAATCAATAAACGCAAAAAGGCATTACCGACTGCAACAAGTCAGTAATGCCTAAACTTTTATTATATAATTGTACCTGCAAACCGGAATAAACCTTAGAATAAAGGCTGTCTCTTATACACATCTGACGCTGCCGACGAAGGCTTAGGT
>CAMGCN010000226.1 GCA_946040935.1 uncultured Clostridia bacterium
TACACCTAAGCCTTCGTCGGCAGCGTCAGATGTGTATAAGAGACAGCCATGACATATGCCTCGTTAGAGGTTATAACGATACCGCGTCCGTCTGCACGGGGAACAAGCAACTGATGATTTTTGGTAACAGACGAACCCTTATATATTTCGCTTCCGCTTGTAAGGTCGGAAAGACCTTGAGTTGTATCAGGCGCTAAAGCCGTTGCGCTTCCCGAACGCAAAACGAGCTCGGCGGAAGCCGTCGGTAAAAGCTTCTGACCTTTAGTCAGGTAGACAATAACATATTGACCGTCAGCCGCGGCAACCTTTTGATTAACCCACGGCTTAAGTACATTCTCAATATAGTCAAGGGAGACCACGGTGACAGAGGAAGTTTCCGATGCGGCAAATATGCCGGCCGAAACGGCCAGCGCCGCAAGCGCCGCACAAATCACGCATAAGAGCTTTTTATTTTTGAAGAACATAATTTAACCTCTGAAAATCTTCTTCATCTGGGCGTTTATACGCTTTCCGAAAGGATTTGCGGGAGCCGGAATCTTGTTCTTTCTGAAGCCCTTCGAGCCGTCCTCACCTAAAACCGCGTCGATCCTTTCGGTAGCATAAGCCGTTTTTTCATTTTTCTTATTCTTTAATACCGTTATACCCTGACTGGTTCTTGTAGACTTTTGTGATATCAGGGATGTATTCACAACAATAGCACGGTTTTGATCCGTACCGATAAATACGTCCTTATCCTCATCAAGGAAAACTATCGATGCTATAGGCGATGAGTCAGAGTATGCGTTTGAGAGCTTCTTTCTGTTTGATTTTGTCTCATAAGAAGACACCGGCACTTTTGCGCATTTGCCGTTTTCAAAAACAAACAGGAAGTTGTCGGTCTCGTTATATTTTTTGATAACTTTCATAAAGACGACATTCTCTCCCTCGTCGAACGAGAGCTTTGCAGGTATATAGTCACCGAGTAAAGACGCCTTAACAGGTTCAAAATCGTCAACTTTTGCTTTGTATACCTGCGCTTTGTCCGAGAAGAAAAGGAGTGAGTCAATGTTTTCACAATCCTCGGAACATACGATATAGTCGTCGTCCTTAAACTTCTGCTCATCGCTTGCCCGAAGTGAAACGAGAGTGTTTTTCTTAAAGTACCCCTCTTTTGTGAGAATAACATGACAATTGTAGTTTTCTACTTCCTTTGTATCGTCATATTCGTCAACGGTGCTGTTATAAACTATCTCGGTCTTTCTGGGCATACCGTATTTTTCTTTAATTGTTTTGAGCTGCTTTACAATATATTTTTTGACTTTTGCGTCGCTTGAAATAATAGAGGCAAGCTCTTTTATATCTTTATCAAGGTCTTCAATCTCTTTTATTCTGTTAAGAATATATTCTTTATTGAAGTTTCGCAGTTTTATCTCGGCGATAAACTCACCCTGCTTTTCATCAATATCAAAACCGCGCATGAGGTTAGGAACAACGTCGGCTTCATTTTCGGTGCCTCTGACAATACGCACAGCCTTATCAATATCAAGCAAAATCTTGCTGAGTCCGATAAGAAGATGATACTTGTCCTCTTTTTTTGCCTTATCATAGGTAAGCTGACGTTTGACGCATTCCATACGGAATTTAATCCACTCTTTGAGTATTCCGTCAATACCGAGAGTATACGGCGCGCCGCCGATGATAAGATTGAAATTGCAGGCAAAGCTGTCTTCAAGCGGAGTGAGCTTATAGAGCTTTGCCATAAGCTTGTCGGGGTCGGTTCCGCGCTTGATATCAATTGTGAGCTTAAGACCGTTTTTGTCTGTCTCGTCACGGAAATCGGTTATTTCCTTAACCTTGCCGCTTTTGACAAGTTCGGAAATAGATTTCATTATAAGTTCTATTGAGGTTGAATAGGGAATCTGCAAAACGTCTATACAGTTTGCGCTCTTGTCGTAACGATATTTTGCACGGAGCTTAAAGCTGCCTGTACCCGTTTTATAGATATTCAGCATTTGCGCCCTGTCATAAAGGAGATATCCGCCTCCTGCAAAATCAGGCGCCTTGATGATATCAAGTAATTTATCGCAATCGGTATAGGGATTTTCAAGAAGCTCTATTGTGCCGTCGCAGATCTCCGCGAGGTTAAAAGAGCAGAATTTACAGGCCATACCGACGGCGATACCGGCATTCGGAGAGACGAGAATATTAGGAAAGGTTGTAGGTAAAAGCGTCGGCTCTTTCATGGTGTTATCAAAGTTATCTACCATGTCAACGGCGTTTTTATCTATACCGTCAAAGAGCTCGGCACAGAATTTGTCGAGCTTACATTCGGTATATCTCGACGCGGCGCAAACCATATCGGTTGAGTACTGCTTTCCCCAGCTTCCTTTTGAATCAACAAAAGGGTGTAAAAGAGTTTCATTTCCGCGTGTAAGGCGCACTAACGTATCATAAATTGCGGCATCGCCATGGGGATTCAGTCTCATGGTCTGACCGACAACATTGGTACTCTTGACCTTATTTCCCGTCATAAGGCCCATTTTATACATTGTGTATAAAAGCTTTCTTTGAGAGGGCTTGAAGCCGTCGATTTCCGGCAAGGCGCGGGAAATGATAACCGTCATCGCATACGGCATATAGTTTTTTTCAATCGTTTCGGTAATAGGCTGTTCTCTTGCAGGTGCCTCTGGGAGATTGTTATTTCTTTCTGTTTCTTTTGTCTTCTTAGGCAATTTTTATTCCT
>CAMGCN010000227.1 GCA_946040935.1 uncultured Clostridia bacterium
CTGAGAACAATACCACGCGAAATACAGCAAGAAATCCAAACAAGCAATATCCGAGAATCCATAAAACGATACTGATGCCAACCTCATTGGATAAAGCAATCATTGCAAATGGGAAAACCAAAGCTGCAAGGCAGCTGACGGCTCCATACTTTCTGCTTCGATCTCCCACAATTCCGGCAAGTATCAAACCAATAGCATAGAAGGCTCTTGAAAACTCAAGGCTGATTCCTTTGGAAATATCCGCCATGGGAAAATAAAACCCGATTCCGCGTGTCAGACTTACCAATACGACGGTTAGTCCGGCCAAAGCAATTGTACCGGTTGAAGCCTTTTCCCCTGTATAAGTAATCTTTTTTAAGGGCATAAGTTCTTTTTCGACGATGATCATTCCGATTGTAATACAGATGAATATGCCATAGATGATAAGGGCATATCCGGAGCGAAGAAAGCTCGAACTGTTCGGCAAAGAAAGCAGCCAAGAGGCTATACTGGACGCAGCATATGCACCGCCAAAGACGATGGAACGATACTTATGCTCTACCTGCGTTGCCAGCAAAGTGAGATAAAAGCCCGCAATAATTCCGTGAAACAGATTCATCAGGTATCCGAAAGTTAGGATGTACAGTAACCGGTTGGTTAATGCAGACAGGATTATAAACGCAAAGTCCGCTACTATGCAAGCAATAAAGGCGGACTTTTTCAAGAACAAATTACTTTTGCGCTTCATGACAATGCCGAATATAAATAGCCCGGTTGCTTGAAACAAATATCCAATAACCTCTGTAAGCCAATCCACAGAAGATAATTCAGCAAAAAACGATAAATGATACATCCAGGATAGATAGCCGGTTGCTGTCCAAAGGAAACATAATGAAATAATCAGACTACACTGTAGGTTAGTCTTAAGGGTAGTATGTGGTTTTTGATATCCGTTCATTTCTTCGATTGCTTCTTTGCTTTTCAACATATCCGACTCCTGCCTAATGTTTTTATGTATAAGTATAGTTTAAGTATTTTAAGTATATTTTATAGTATTTTCTGCAAATTTTCAATCGGCTTGAAAACGATGTGGGACTACCTATCCTAAAACTATCCCTCCGATTTTGCTTTTGTTTACACTACCATACCTAAGGACAATAGAAAAAAGCTGAAGAAAAACTTAAAATTAAGAAAAACACAGCAACGCAGAGCCTGCATACAAAATTTTATAAGCAAGTGTCAATATCAAGGAGCCGTGAAAATGAATTGGTGATTAACAGTAAGGTTTCTTTCGGGAATAGAGAAGGAGCGCAAGCAAGTTTAGAATTATGAAAACGATAAAAGAGGAGTGAAATTTTTGTATGATGCTTTTATTGTCTGCGGATGTTTACTTGCCGGACTAATCGGGGTATTCTTTTTGCGGATGAGATATCAACATTTGCTATGGAGATATTCGCAACGCATTTTTGTGGAAAATTTTGAAAAGCACGAAGGAGAGAAACAATGAAAAAGAGAAGACTTTTATCACTGATCTTGGCAATGTGCATGGTGATGTCGCTCGTACCGACAATCGCTTTTGCCGACGGTGGTGCGTCGCCGGTTCAGATTGAAGTAAAAAATGCACAGAACGGCAACACGCAGTACAAGGTTGGCTGCGGCGAATGGACGGATCTGAATACCGATCAGGTTTGGAACATAGGCGGCGTATCCAACGATGACACCGTTACCGTACGTGCGATTCCTAATTCGGGGCAGGAGCTGAACAACGCCGAGTTCAGGGTGAACGGAATGATGGAGGACATCGACCGTGGCGCTTTGCAGACCGAGACGGGCTGGAGCTTTACATACACGGAGGAGGATAACTACAAGGTCAGTATTGAGTATTATGATAACGGCAGTGGAAATCAGGGCCCCGACAATCCGCCTCCTACATCTTCCGGCGAGCTGCGCTTTACCTGCCAGAGTCAGATGGTTACCGGCGGCAGCATATACTATAAGCTGAACTATACCGATGACTTTACGAAAGTCAGCGAAGAGAATAATCAGTATAATTCCATTTCGCTCACCGAAGCAACTTCCATTGCAATCAAGTTCGTGGCCAACGAGGGTTATAAGCTTGATACAACCCGTGGCGTGACACTCCGTATAAACGGAATGGATGAGTTCAGTAGCACTAATGAAAATATCGCCGACTTCACCTCAGAATCAGGCCACACCTTTAACCTATACGATCTGGTCGGTGATGGTTCTGTGTCCGAAAGCAGCTTCGAGCTGGAGTTTGGCTTTGAAAACGAAAACGGTAAAGGCCCCGATCCCGAACCCGGAAATGAGCCTGCTCACGGAGGCTATGAAGGTGAACCGAAAACCGCGTCCGTTACCGTTACCGGCAAAGCGGACTTCTACATCAACGATTCTCGTATGGTCAACGGCAATGACGGTGACAACTTTGACGATGTCGACTATCATTACGACGGCAACGGCTATGTTGACTTCTATTTCGACTGCTTTATCGGTGAACGTATTATTGTTCTGAAGATCAACGGTGAGGACTATTATAACAATCTTCCCAACCCAAGCACAGAGGAAGGAAAGGCGGCTCTTCTCGACGCCTGCAAGGGACAGCTCAACGAGTTTAAGATCACCGTTCCGTACAGCGAGAGCGGTTACGCGATTGAATCGAATGTAAAGCTGTCTCTTATACACATCTCCGAGCCCACGAGACGCTACGCTATC
>CAMGCN010000228.1 GCA_946040935.1 uncultured Clostridia bacterium
CCTGAATTTTAGATTTTATCAGTTTTCCGCTCTCGCTGTCATACGAGCTGTCCCCGTAGCAATTCCAAACGAGGGAAAACTGAAAACCGTCAAGAGGGTTGATTTCCTCTAAAGAATACATCGCGCTGTTATCATTTATGGATTCACCGCTGTTCGGAACTTCCTCATTCTCTTCGTAAAAACCGTTGTTCGGTTTTGCCGCTTCTTCTTCGGCCTCGTTCTTGCTTTGCGTTGCCGCGTCCTCTTTACATATTTCTTGGTAATCAACATACGGCGCCGGTGTTTTTGTTATATTGATTATCAGACCCATTGTTATTGTAATACACAGGGGGAAGCACAGCGCAATTATCCGGCTGCGTTTTTTTCTTCTTTCTCTTATTCTTTTTTCACTTCGGCGAAATATCTCCGCCTTACATTCATTTAAGTCTCTCATGATAAATACTCCTCGCTTTTTCGGAGAATAGTCCGAAGCTCTTTTTTTGCACGGTATAAAAGATTATCTATCTGTTTGGTGTTCTTTTTCATAACCTTTGCGGCTTGCTCGTATGTCATATCCTCAAAATAAATGAGATGTATGACAATACGCATATCCTCCGGCAGTTGGGAAACGGCGGCGTTGATTATCCGCTTTTGCTCGTCTGCGAGAACAGTCTCTTCGAGTGTTTTTTCATCTTCGGAAATATCCGTTTCGTATATCTGTGCCGAATCAATGACTTTTCTGTGTCTGATATAATCGAGAGCGCGGTTTTTTCCGATTGTGAAAAGATAGGTTTTCAGTGTCACCTTAAAATTATACCTGTGCTTATATACAATGAGGTCCGAAAAGGCGTCTATTGCGATATCTTCAGCCGCGTGGACATCATGTACATAACGGTTGACGAAGAATACAAGGCCGGTAAACAGCTCTTGCATTATTTCGTCAAAGGCGCTTTCATCTCCGTCAAGAAAACGTCGGTAGCTGCTTGCACCGTTATCCATAGCTTTTCCTCCTTATACCAAAAGACAGTCGAACCCATAAAGGTTTGAAAGGGTCTTTTCCCACATAGCTTCGCACTGCTCTTTGAAATACAAAGGTATTCCTGCAGTCGCAGTGCTTGCTCTGCGAAAAAATACCTGTTTCAAACTACCCTGCGGTGAGATAGTTTTGTTTTGGTGTATAAATGTATGCACCTTAAAGCGACAAAGCGGAGCTTCAGCCGCAGGCTTTGTGTGTTTGGCTGTCTTTTGGTATAGCGTCACGGTTAACCTTTACACTTGTTATACGATTGAGAGGGTGTATTTTCCTTATAAAAAATGAAAAAAGTCCATAACTTTTCAAAAGATACAGACTTTTATCAAACTTTCGCAAATAAATCGGGTGCAGTCACTTCTGTACGGGTTTCACCGTGCGTTTGCAGCTTGCGTTAAATGTCATACTGCGCCTTGAGCTCGTTTACCATGCGTTTTATTTCTTTTGCCGCGTCTTTCGAGGGGACATCTCCCTTAAACGATTTGTCGCGGTAGGAAATCTCCACAACCGAGCGTTCACAGGTTTTGGGGCTGACGACGGCGCGAACGGGAATACCGAACAAGTCTGCGTCTGCAAACATGGCGCCGGGGCGTATGTTTCTGTCGTCATAAAGTACTTCGACGCCCTCTTTCTGAAGCTCCTCGTAGAGCTTCTGCGCCTCTGCATTTACTGTTTCATCGTCACAGCGCAGATTGCATATCTCAACTTCCCACGGCGCGATGGTTATCGGCCATATGGGACCGTAGTCATCGTGGCTTTCCTGACATATCGAAGCGGAAAGCCGTCCTACGCCTATTCCGTAACAGCCCATTATCGGGTTTTTGGCCTCGCCGTCGCGGTCAAGATATGTCATATTCATGCTCTTTGTGTATTTTGTGCCGAGCTGGAATATGTTGCCTATCTCAATACCCTTTTTAATGGTAAGCGCCTTTTTGCCGCATTTGGGACATATGGCTCCGTCGTATGTTTTTGCGACATCAATATATTCTGTATCTCCGATATCCCGCCCTACATTCAGACCGACATAATGATAGTCAATTTCGTTTGCACCGCAAACCAACGACGATATGCCTCGAAGAGAACGGTCAAATACGGCGCGTGCATTTTCCGTAAGGCCTACAGGGCCGATAAATCCTGCGACAATTCCCGATTCTTCGGTTATTACGGCAGGGTGTATATCAAAGCCGAGATAATTGCGTAATTTTGTCTCGTTTACATCAAGGTCGCCGCGAATGAATACGATTATATATGAATCATCCTCGTTTTTCTGATAAACAACGGCCTTTGCCATATTCTTTTCTTCACATTTCAAGAACCTTGAAAGTTCTTCTATGGTTTTGCAGTCGGGTGTGTGTAGCTTCTCGAGCGGCCGAAGCTCTGCGCTCTCGTTTTCCACGATACATTCTGCCGCTTCCATGTTTGCACGGTAGTCGCATTCGGGACAGATGACGAGAGTGTCCTCGCCTATATCCGAAAGAAGCATAAACTCGTGTGAAATGCTTCCGCCCATCATTCCAGAGTCGCTCTTTACGGCAACGACATTCTTCGCACCGGCGCGGGCGAAGATGCGCTCATATGCTTTGTACTCAAGCTCATAGTGCCTCTCGAGGTCTTCCTGCGACGTGTGAAAAGAATACGCGTCCTTCATAGCTGTCTCTTATACACATCTCCGAGCCCACGAGACGCTACGCTATC
>CAMGCN010000229.1 GCA_946040935.1 uncultured Clostridia bacterium
CCATAACATAGACATTCCAAAGTTTTGCATAACAATAGTTTCCTCCACAAATTCCGATTTATCTATTCAATCCTCTATAAATCCTGTATTTTCAAGGTATATCGCCTATTAAATGTTCAAACCTTATGTATTTTCCCTTGTTTTTGCCCTTATGAGCCGAAACAAGGGAAATTTTTTATTCTCCGCCGATTACCTTATCCAGCAGTCTTGCGGAAGTACGCTTCGCTTCCCTTGTAGCGTGAGCGTAAATGTTCATTGTGGTACTGACATCAGCGTGTCCGAGAAGTTCCTGCACATCTTTAGGTGCTGCACCGTTTGAAAGCAGATTGCTTGTATAAGTGTGTCTGAGCATATGGAAGTGGAAGTCCTCCAATCCCTCCACCTTTTTTCTTGCTGTCCTGCACATAATCCCCACCGTACTCGGTGCTTCAAATGCCCCGTCAGGTCTAAGGCAGACAAAGGATAATTCCTTGTACCCCTCTGGGACTTCCTCCGACCTCGGCAGACTGTAAACCTCATAATAGGTGCGGTCTTTTTCTTTGACCTCCAAATAGTAATTAAGGCTGTACAGTTCCCCATATCGGAAACGGTTTTTATGCTGTTCTGCTTTCGCAGTTTTCAGGATTGCGGCAAGCGTATCGCAAAAGTCCACGGTGCGGATTTTTTTACGCTTTGTTGCCCCTATTTCTGTTTTGTGCCTTGCCCCGTTGTAACGCATACTGCGGCGTACTGTCAAATATTGTTCTTCAAGGTTAATGTCCTGCCAAGTCAGACCACAGACCTCTCCAATACGCAAGCCTGTATAATAGGCTATCTGTATAGGAAGAAGTGCAGGATTGTTTTTCTTTTTCAGGAAGTCCTCTAATCTCTGATACTGTTCGTAGCTGAGCGTTGGTGTGGAAGCAGTTTCTCCATCCTCGTCCGAGAACAGTTCGTATTCTTCTTTCTTTCCTCGCCATACCACATACTGCATTGGGTTAAAGGTTATCAGCCTTTTCGGGAATACTGCAAAACGGAACGCCCCTTGCAAAACAGCCGAAAACAATCGGAGATACCCTTTGCTGAGTGCCTTTGCAGTTGTACCGTCAGGATTTGTACCGCCAAAGCTGAGAAAGTCTATATATGCCTGTAAATGGTCGGCGGTTACGGTTTTCAGTTTTCGGTTTCCTATTGGGTGCTGTTTGATACGGTTGACCGTTCCTTGATAGGACATTACCGTTCCATTGCTGAGATTTCCGGGTTTCAGTTCTTCCTCCACCCACAAATCGAGCAGCATACCAACTGTGATGTTTTCAGACTTCGCAACGAATTTCTTTTCCTCATAGTCAGCGATTGCTTTTCTGAGCAGGGCTTCTGTTTCAGACTTGCTTTCTGTTCCCACAAACTCTTTCTGTACTTTTCTGCCGCTTTCATCTTCGATATAGAAGCGTGCGTGCCACTTTTTACCTTTTTTTCTTACAGAACCTTTTGCCATAGATAAATTTCCCCTTTCTATCCGTGGCAATCGGGACTGTGACATATGGTGTGCGTAAAGTAATAATGTTACTTATGCCGATGAGTGTCAGTCATCGTTTTCACTTGTCAAAGAGCCACGGAATTTTTCTTTTTCAGCAACCCTTTCTTCGGCTGCTGTCACTATCCCGAACAGGTCGCCCATCTTTACAGCGGTGTGTCCCTCATCGTAGATATGTAAAATCCCATCTAAAAACTGCTTCATATCCTCGATAGGAAGTTCCATTTCTTTACGGTAAACCCTTTCCATAATCGCCCCTGACTCAATCGCATAGCGGCGTAAAGACTGCTTTAAGCCCTCGTCCTCCGCTACACGGTCAACCTCAGCCATAGCGTCTGCAAAGTGATAAGTCATAACCGTATAGAGGTCAATCATCTTTCCGAGGAATGTCGTGAGCAGCTGTTGGTGCGGTTCTCCCTTTACCACGGAAGAAACCGTATCAAGATATTTTTTGATATGTTCCTCCATATCCCTTGCACATAAAGTGCGGCTGTCATATTCCTTATCTTCGGAAAGTCCTGTCAGCCATTCGGGAGTGGTCAGGAGTGCTTCTGCCAGCCCGTTGATAATCATTGTACGCTTCGGGTCTACTCCGTCCGCTTCATATCTTTGAATGGTAGATTTGTTTACCCCGACACGCTTACCAAGTTCGGGCATTGTTAAGTTTAATTCTGTTCGGCGTTCTTTCACTCGTTCACCGACCTGTTTTGCGGTGAATGTAATTTCTTTTTTCAAGGTTTTCACCTCCTATTGCTGATAGTATAGCATAGCAAAACCTATTTTGCAACCATAAATTTAATAATAGGCAAAAATATTTCTTAATAAGTTGCAAAATAAGTTGACAAGAGATAGCAAAATAAGTATAATTACAGATACATAGTTGCAAAATGCGTATTTTGAAAGGAGGTCGATAAAATGAGTAACATCAAAATGGGTTTAACCATAGAAGAAGCAGCAGAATGTACGGGTATCGGAAGAAATACAATGCGTAAGTTGGTAGACTGGGGCAAACTTCCCGTCCTCAAGGTCGGCAGAAAAGCGATTATCCGCAGGGATACTTTAGAGCGATTTATGAGCGTCAATCAGGGAAGAAACCTGCTCAATGAAAACGATGTCCGCAAAGTAGAATAAGCATTCTCCAAGCCCTCGGCGTTTGAGAGCGAAATACACCCCTCGCACAAATCT
>CAMGCN010000230.1 GCA_946040935.1 uncultured Clostridia bacterium
GTCGGCAGCGTCAGATGTGTATAAGAGACAGGTCAGAGACATAGGCGCGTATATCTTCGAGATTTTTGTTGCATATCGACTCGCGAAGCTCGGAATATACCTTCGCTGCATATTCGCGAAAGGTCGGAGCGTCAAAGTCGGGGTCGGTTTTTTCTATTTCGTCGATAACAGGCGCTTCGTCTATGTAACCGTCTCTTCTTTTTGAGGCGGACTCTGTTTTTGAATAACGAAAACGGGGACGGAAATTGAAATATATAAGACAAAGCGCGCAGAAAATAAATAAAAGTATTATTATGACCTGCGGCAGGCTGATGTGAATTTCAAAAACGCTTTGTTCTTTTTTCAGCACATCGTCGAGCACAGGGTCGTCAGCGCGGGCGCTGACGCTTAAAAACGCCGCCGTAAGAGAGGACAGCAACAAAGAAAATCGTTTCATTTTTATCTCCATTCACCGTAAGAATTCATAACCCATCCGTATTCTGCCGCTGTCAGAACGCAGCCGCAGTATTCGCATCTGCCCGTTCCCGCGACGCCTACCGCCGCTCCGCACGAGGGACATACGCGGGCGCCGTCCTGCGCCGACCTTGTTTTTCTTCCCGAGGTGCGTATAAATTCAACCTTGTAAGTACGGCGGTGCCTTTCAGTTTCGCTTCCTCTTACAGTATTGTCGGTTTTATCTTTTACATAATCGACGAGGGAAGCCTCTATTTTTGTTGTCAGCACCTCGTTTGTGCCGTCGGACGTAAAGCTTGTTACGCTTATGCTTTTTATATTCTGAAAATCGAGGTGGTTTTTCAGTCCCTTGTTTTTGTAGTCGGCGATAAAGGTCTCGAGCATACGCATCAGCTTTTCCGAAACAACGGGAGAGACGGACGCGATATCCTGCGATTCCCACGCTTCCTGAACCGAAACAAACGCGTCGGAAGCAAAGCTCTTGAATTCCGACAGGGAAAAGTCCGGATCGGTCTTGCGGATTTTTTCGGTAATCTCGTTTTCGTCAAAAACAGGTGTTTGCACATTCCTCCGACGGGGCTTGTCCTTTGATTTCACGAGCAGGAGTATTACTGCGGCGACAATAATGAGGACTATGATAACGCCGCCGAAGGATATTCCGTCATCTGAGTCTGCACCGTCCAAAAAAACAAAAGTACCGCCGTTATCGTAACCTCCGCCTCCAAAGTCAAAGTCTCCGCCTCCGAAGTCAAAGCCGCCTCCGAAGGAGTCTCCGTCAGAGAAGCTGTCAAAAACATCGGCGCAAACGCTCAACGGTAAAAGAACGGCGAGAAATACCGCCGCAACAGTTGCACAAATTCGTCTTTTCATGTTCAATATGTAATAGAGTCGGGCACCGACGGTTTTCGCGTATAAACGTCCGTCCGTGCTTTATTTAATAATATAGAATACTGTTTGAAAAAATATAATCCCGCAAAGCCGTAAACGTGCTGTTAAAACCCTGCAAATGCAGGATGGCGCTCTGTTCCGTACCTTGTGCTCCCAACGTCCCGACAAATCGGGGAGGTCTGCAAACCCCGCACGGAAACTTCCAAGCTCCCTTGTTATAAGTGTGGGTCAATAAAACACGCATACGCGGACTTCGCAGGACAAAGTTATTATATGTCGTTAAACCGAAGAGTATACTCCGAACACGGTATCAGGACATATTTTCCCGTTGCCTCGGCAAAAACGCTTGAAAAAATATTTTGTGTTTTTTGCCTGACAAATCAAAAAACCGTTTTGACTAATGATAATTTAGTCTTTTGGTATATTTTATTCTTCCGTGTCGTAATCTACTTCGTTAAAAAGTTCGTCCTCAAAGAAATCGGCGACTCTCTCAAATTCGTCATCGTCGTCTATTGTAACGAGGATATCCTCGTCGCCGTCTTTTTCCATTTTGAGTATTACATATTCTCCGTCGGGGTTTTCCGCTGTGGGCTCAAGCGCAAGATAAGTAATTCCGTCCATTTCTGTGCTGCCCAAAAGCTCAAATTCGTTTTCATTTCCCTCTTCGTCTGTAAGGGTGAAAATTTCGTCTCCGTATAATTCTTCGCTCATAGATAAAAACCTCCAGTATGTTTTACTATATTTTATAATGAAAATGCCGTATTGTCAATATGAAGCCCGTTGCTATTTTTCGCTTGCTTTATAATAATACATCAAGCGACAAAGGGATATTTCAGCCGAAATTATCCGCCGCAGGCTTTGTGTGTTTATAACGGCGGGTTTATTATATTATTGCAGTGCCGCGCCTATGACGGTGGCAAACTGGGAAAGCTCGGGAATTATAAAATTCATATCGAACATTTTGTCAAGCAGCGGGAAAACTTCTCTTGCCTGAGGAATAGTGGTCATATTTCCCGTCAGGACAATATCTCGTATTCGGTAGTTTCTCGCGCCGAAAACCGAGAGCATTCCTACCGTTTCAAACACCATGTTGATTATTCCGAGCGCGAGATCGCTCTTTGTGGCGAGGTCGTCGATTTTTCCGAAGTTTGCCGCCGTAAAATAATCGGGCATTCCCGGAATAATCTCTTTTTTTGAAATATCCTTTAGCCGCAAATCTATTTTGTCAAGGTCGCCGTCTTTCGCACATTCTATTATATTGTCAACGTCCTCCATGTCGAGAAGCTTTTTTGACAGTCCCATCATCTGTCTCTTATACACATCTGACGCTGCCGACGAAGGCTTAGGTGTA
>CAMGCN010000231.1 GCA_946040935.1 uncultured Clostridia bacterium
ATATACTTCCCGACGAGATTTTCTCATACCGTTACGGCTCTTTCATTCTCGAGCTCACCGAGGAAATCGAGGACGCGACTATGCTCGGTACAACAACCGAAAACAGAGTGATATCCCATCCCGAGGGGAGCAAATCGCTCGATGAACTGCTGACTCTTTACGAAGACAAGCTCGAGCCTGTCTTCCCCTGCAACATAAAGCAAAAGGGCGTTTTGTGCAAAACATTTACCTCCCCCGAAACAAAAGAATACGCCTTTCCCCTTGTAAAACACGCAAAACCAAAGGTAATTATCCCCGTATTTCCGGGTACAAACTGCGAGTACGATACCGCGCGCGCCTTTGCCGACGCGGGCGCTTCGCCTGAAACCGTAATAATCAACAACCTGACGCAACAAGGCGTTGCGCGCTCGGCAGAGAATTTTGCAAAAGCGGTCGGCGACGCACAGATAGTCTTTATCCCCGGCGGATTTTCCGGCGGAGACGAGCCGGACGGAAGCGGAAAATTCATTACTGCGTTCTTCAGAAACGAGCAGATTAAAGAGCAGATCGAGGAGCTTCTCTCAAGGCGCGACGGGCTCGTTGGCGGTATATGCAACGGCTTTCAGGCACTTATAAAGCTCGGGCTTGTTCCCTACGGCAAAATCATCGACCCGGGAGAAAACAGTCCTACCCTTACATTTAATACCATTTCGCGGCACCAGTCCAAGATGGTACGCACACGTGTGGTTTCAAATAAATCGCCATGGCTTGCAAACACAAAACCGGGCGAGATTTATACCGTTCCCATCTCCCACGGAGAGGGCAGGTTTGTGGCAGACGAGGCGGAGATACTGTCTCTTGCCGAAAACGGCCAGATAGCCACACAATACGTCGACCTCGACGAAAACGCAACAGACGACGTGAGATTCAACCCCAACAACTCTATGGCGGCGATAGAGGGTATCACCTCGGCCGACGGACGAGTTATCGGTAAAATGGGGCACAGCGAACGTATAGGAAACGGCCTCTATAAAAATGTTCTCGGCGAATATGACATGGGCATGTTCCGCGCGGCGGCGGATTACTTCAAGAAATAAGAAACGAGGGTAAAAATATGAAAAGCGATATAGAAATAGCACAGTCTACGCAAATGCGCCCTATAACCGAAATCGCAAAAACTGCGGGAATAGGGGAAGAATACCTTGAACAGTACGGAAAATACAAGGCGAAGGTCAACTATTCTTTGCTGAAAGAAAACAAAAACGGGGACGGAAAGCTCGTCCTCGTCACGGCGATAACCCCCACCCCCGCGGGCGAGGGTAAAACGACTACCACCATCGGCCTTGCCGACGGGATGCGTAAAATAGGCAAAAACGCGGTCGTCGCACTTCGCGAGCCGTCGCTCGGCCCTGTCTTCGGCATAAAGGGCGGCGCGGCAGGCGGCGGATACGCACAGGTCGTGCCCATGGAAGATATAAATCTGCACTTCACAGGCGATTTCCACGCTATCGGCGCGGCTAACAACCTGCTCGCCGCTATGCTCGACAACCACATTCAGCAGGGCAACGCGCTGGGAATAGATCCAAAGAAAATCACATGGAAAAGATGCGTCGACATGAACGACAGACAGCTTCGTTCGGTTGTTGACGGCCTCGGCGGCAGAATGAACGGAGTGCCGCGTGAGGACGGATTTGACATCACCGTCGCCTCCGAGATAATGGCGGTATTCTGCCTTTCAAGCTCGATTACAGACTTAAAGGAGCGCCTCTCCCGTATAGTCGTGGGCTACACATACGACGACAAACCCGTTACGGCAGGAGATCTCAAAGCGGTCGGTGCCATGGCGGCGCTCTTAAAGGACGCGATAAAGCCTAATCTCGTTCAGACGCTCGAGGGTACGCCCGCTTTTGTCCACGGCGGTCCTTTCGCCAATATCGCACACGGCTGTAACTCTATCATGGCGACAAGAATGGCGATGAAGCTGGGCGACTATGCAATAACCGAGGCAGGCTTTGGTGCGGACCTTGGCGCGGAAAAGTTCCTTGACATAAAATGCAGAATGGCAGGCCTCACCCCCTCGGCGGTCGTTATCGTCGCGACGGTACGCGCGCTTAAAATGCACGGCGGCCTCTCCAAAAACGAGCTTGTAAACGAAGATCTCGGTGCGCTTGAACGCGGAATTCCCAACTTGCTCCGTCACGTTTCCAATATAAAGAATGTTTACGGTCTTCCCTCTGTCGTCGCGGTAAACAAATTCCCTACCGACACCGACGCAGAGATAGAGCTTATCATAAACCGCTGCAAAGAGCTGGGTGTTAACGTAGTGCTTTCCGACGTATGGGCAAAGGGCGGCGAAGGCGGTGAGGACCTCGCACGCGAGGTTGTACGCCTGTGTGAAGAGGAAAAGGGAGATTTTTCCTTCTCATATCCCGACGAATACTCTATAAAAGAAAAAATCAACGCGGTAGTCACGAAAATTTACGGCGGCAAAGGTGTAAACTATCTGCCTGCGGCTGAAAAACAGATTGCGAGACTTACCGAGTTAGGTTACGACAAGTGTCCTGTTTGTATCGCAAAAACACAGTATTCTTTCTCGGATGACCCGACCAAGCTCGGAGCTCCCGAGGACTTTAACGTTACGGTTAAAAACGTCAAGATATCGGCAGGCGCGGGTTTTGTTGTCGTGCTCACGGGCGACATCATGACCTGT
>CAMGCN010000232.1 GCA_946040935.1 uncultured Clostridia bacterium
TTATACGGACGTACAAGCATAAATACGGCAAGTGCAATAACGATAACTGCCGCTATTGTACCTATTATATTTCCGCTGCCGGTAAAAAGCAATCCAAGCTGATTTATAACAAGCGCAACTAAATATGCAAAGCCGCACTGATAAGCAATGGCGAACAGGAACCACTTGGTGTTATTCATTTCTCTTCTTATAGCGCCCATTGCTGCAACGCACGGGGCACAAAGAAGGTTAAATGCAAGGAACGAATATCCGCCCACTTGAGTGAACGCCGCGGAAATATTTACGTAAGCTGTACCTGTTCCGCTGTATAAAATCCCCATAGTACTAACTATATTTTCTTTTGCGGCAAGACCTGTAATTGTTGCAACAGCCGCCTGCCAATTACCCCAGCCAAGCGGAGCAAATACCCATGCTATAGCGCTGCCTATAACGGCGAGTATGCTGTGATTCATCTCTTCCTCGGAGAGCATACGGAAGGTGCCGTCTACAAAACCAAAATAAGTTGCAAACCAGATTAGGATGGTAAAAAGCAGAATAACTGTTCCGGCTTTTTTGATAAACGACCATCCTCTGTCCCACATACTTCGCAGTACATTTGCCGCAGTAGGCAGGTGATAAGCAGGCAGCTCCATAACAAACGGTGCGGGGTCGCCCGCAAATATTCTGGTTTTTTTAAGGATAAGTCCTGATAATACAATCGCAGCCATACCCAAGAAATATGCACTTGGCGCAACCCAAGGAGCTCCACCGAATATAGCGCCGGCTATCATAGCTATAAACGGAAGCTTAGCGCCGCACGGTATAAAGGTGGTTGTAATAATTGTCATTCTGCGGTCACGCACATTTTCAATTGTTCTTGACGCCATAATACCAGGAACACCGCAGCCCGTTCCGATGAGTATGGGAATAAACGATTTGCCGGACAGTCCAAATTTACAGAAGATTCTATCCATAACAAAGGCAATACGCGACATATAACCGCAGGCTTCTAAGAAGGCAAGAAATAAAAACAGCATAAGAATTTGCGGTACAAAGCCAAGCACTGCCCCAACACCGGCGATTATGCCGTCTAAAATGAGTCCTTTGAGCCACTCGGCACAATTTACACTATCAAGCCCATTCTCGACCAATACCGGAATACCGGGTACCCACACACCGTACTGTGCAGGGTTCGGAGCTGCATAACCGTATTTCTCATATACGGGAAGAGCATTTGCCAAATCTGCACCTGTTGCGCTGACTTCTTCATCAGCTAAGGTTTCTTCATCAACAACAATATATGTAGCCACATCATTCTTTGTAAACTGAGCAGCAAATTCATCAATGGCAGCTTTTGCTGCGGCAATATCAAAAGCATCAGACTCTGTATCAAGCGCCGATTCAACATTTTCGGTGTCTGTTCCTTTTGCGGCAGCATATTCAATAAATCCGTTTACGACCTGAGATGCTTCCTCAAACTCCTCCGAAGCCTCAGTGTACTCGTCATTACCTATACCGAACAAATGCCATCCGTCGCCGAATACTCCGTCGTTTGCCCAATTTGAAGCTATGGAACCGACGGTAGTAACTGAAATGAAATAAACTATAAACATAATTACTGCAAATATCGGAAGAGCTGCAAAGCGGTTTGTAACGACCTTATCTATTTTGTCAGATGTTGAAAGCTTTCCGGCATTCTTTTTCTTATAACAGCCTTTAAGAACTTCACCGACATAAATGTAACGCTCGTTTGTAATTATACTTTCGGCGTCATCGTCCATCTCATCTTCAACAGCTTTAATATCTGCCTCAATATGACGAAGAATATCTGAAGAAAGATTAAGCTGCTGCAATACTTTTTCGTCACGCTCAAATATTTTTATAGCATACCATCGTTGCCGTTCTTCCGGCATATGATGTACTGCCGCCTCTTCTATATGTGCAATTACATGCTCAACAATTCCCGAAAAGCTGTGCTTAGGCATTGTTTTCCCTTTTTTGGCAGCTTCAATTGCCTCCTGCGCTGCCTCCATAATTCCTGTTCCCTTAAGTGCAGAAATTTCCACAACCTTGCAGCCAAGCTCACGGGAAAGCTCTTCAATATTTATCTTATCGCCGTTTTTTCTGACAATATCTATTAAATTAACGGCTACTACAACAGGTATTCCAAGCTCTGTAAGCTGCGTTGTTAAATAAAGATTACGCTCAAGATTAGTGCCGTCAACAAGATTAAGGATAGCATCCGGACGTTCACCAATTAAATAATTTCTTGCAACTACTTCCTCCAAGGTATACGGAGAAAGGGAATAAATACCGGGTAGGTCGATTACAGTTACATCACTGTGCTTTTTAAGCTTGCCTTCCTTTTTTTCAACAGTCACTCCCGGCCAGTTCCCTACAAATTGATTGGAGCCTGTAAGTGCGTTAAACAAAGTAGTTTTTCCGCAGTTCGGGTTGCCCGCAAGAGCGATTTTAATTTCCATTTTGATTCCTCTCCTTCAAAATTAGCACACACTAACCGGTAGCTATAAAAAACAGGGGTTTATCCCCCGTAGTTTTATTCTACTTCTATCATTTCTGCGTCTGCTTTACGCAAAGAAAGCTCGTAGCCACGCACGCTTATTTCCATTGGATCTCCTAAGGGTGCTACCT
>CAMGCN010000233.1 GCA_946040935.1 uncultured Clostridia bacterium
TTACCCATAAAAAATATGCACCTCCAAAAGTGTCTAACTTTTAGGGTGCATATCAAACGCTTTACTGTTTTTTAACTCTGAATATCAGGCGTTTCAGAGCGGTTGCGTTAAACGGGATGAGCGGATAGAGATAACCTCTGCCGCCCACTCCGCGGTTTGTAGTTATCAGAATTTTGTTTATCAAACTCGCAGCCACAAATCCCCATAAACCGAAGAGGGCGGTAAAGAGCAAAAGCAAAAGGCGCATGAATTTTAACGCATATCCAAGCTCGTAGCTGACCTGTGTGAAGTTTCCTATTGTCGATATCGCGACATACAGAATGACTGCAGGGGTAAGCCACCCTGCGGCTACGGCAAAATCACTCAATATAAGTCCTGCGACGACAGAGAGGGAATTACCCAGCATATCAGGTGTATTGACCGCCGCGAGCTTCAGACCGTCAATTGCAAACTCGGCTAAAAATATTTGCGCTATCAGAGGTATTTTAGCGTCGTTTTCAATCAAGACAAAGGATAGAAAATCGGGAACAAGCGAGGAATTTCTCTGCCATAGATACCACCATGGTAAAAGGTAAATAGTCAGTATAACTATTATTATTCTTGAAATACGAAGATAGGAACCGACAAGCGGCGGAAAGTAATAGTCGTCCGTTTCCTGTGCAAAATCAAAAATAGACGTCGGCAGTATCATAACGGCGGGGTAGTTGTCGCAAATGAGTATTATGCTGCCCTCGAGCAGATGTGCACACGCTGTGTCGGGCCGTTCGGTATATCTTATTTTTGGAAACGGGTTGTACCACCTTCTTTTTATAAGCACCTCGGCGAGCGATTCTGCGCCCATATTGAGCGAGTCGGTGTCTATGGATTTGATTTTATTTTGCAAATCAGATAGGAACTTTTTGTCACACAGTCCGTCCATATAGCATAACGCCACATCGGTTTTTGTCGCGCTTCCTACCGTGAATTTTTCGGTACACATTCTGTTGTCGCGGATTCTTCGGCGCATGAGGGAAGTGTTTAGTATTATCGACTCTCCGAAACCGTCCCGTGAGCCGCGCATAACCTTGTCTGCTTCGGGTTCTTCCACGCTTCTTAACGGGTATGAGCGTGCGTACATAACTAATGCAGTCGTATTTTTCTCCCGAAGAATTGCGGTGCCGCCTTTCATAACGGCGTCGGATATTTTTTCTGATTCGTCAATAGCTTCTGTTTCTATATACGGAACTCCGGCTTTTTTGTATGTGTCATCCTCGCAAAAGCGCATGAAAAAATTGATGGAATCGGTCAGCACGGTGTCCTTTACAAGACCGTCAATGGCATAAAGCACACATTTTCTTCCGTTTAGGTCTGTAAACTCTCTTTTGATTATGTCAAATGAGCGCGCAGTGTTCAATGCCATGTCGAGCGCATCCCGGTCGGTTTCATATTTTCCGCTCAGTTTCATATTTTGCCTCCGATACATAATAAACAAGACGCAGATAAAAACCGCGTGTGCCTGCTTTGAAATATTATTTCACAAAAAGAGGTAAAATATGATACTATTCATCTTGACTTTTAATTTTCTTTGTGTTATTATATTGCGGTAAGGTTGAAAAACGGTTTCAATCCTGCAAAAAGCGCCCATAGCTCAGCGGATAGAGTGCCCGGCTACGAACCGGTAGGTCGAGGGTTCGAATCCCCCTGGGCGCGCCACGAAAGAAACCTCTTTTGTCTACCAAGACAAGAGAGGTTTCTTGTTTCCTTGCACAATTTATGGTTTTGTGGAATAACTAGTTCGATGAATAAGAATTTGACGAACGGGGTGATAATTATGAGTTTTTTAAAACATCCATTTTTGAATCTTCGCATTGGACTTGTTCATGAAAATTTTGCAATAGTAAAAAAATCCGATAAAAAGCTTTGGAAGGCAAGAGGTTTTAAGAGGATTCGTAAATATCCCATTTTTCGATATAAACCTAATTCCTATGAGATGATTATGTTGGGTGTTCCGTCAAACATTGAGGAATTTGGACTTGAAACACTGAAAAACAGTCGGATTGTTGACGTATCTACTTGTTGCGGCACCTATGGAATGGGGGGACCCGGTTTTTTCGGACTTAAATTACAGACTAAACAGGGCACAAGATGGTTGACTTATTGTATATGGTCCGCCGGTGAACATATTTTGTTTGATGATAATGTTTTGGAATGTCATCCTGACTATGCGGAAAAATATGTTCCGTTAATTACGTTTAATGACTATTCAAATAGTCTCGAAAGGCTCAAAAACAGACTGTCTGATATTACGATTCAAGAAGTGGTGCTATCAAAAGAAAGCATTGAGATTATGCTTGTTGACGATCATGAAACATTTCATTCTATTAAATCCTATAAGCATTCAGACAAATTTCCCGAGCAAGGCGGAACGGGTAAAAAGCGAAATTCTTTTGAAGTAGGAGAGATGAAAGATTATTGGCTCGTAACCTATGACGAAACGCACTTGAAAGTATAAGGCGTTCAATCGAACATAACAGTTACACTACTTTTGCTTACTTTTACCTTGATTCTGCTCCGTTTGATTACTCTTTGGCAAAAAAGAACGAACTTTTGTCTACCAAAAGTTCGTTCTTTTTTTATCCAAGCCG
>CAMGCN010000234.1 GCA_946040935.1 uncultured Clostridia bacterium
ATAAAATTATACTACAACATTTTGAATAAATCAATAACATACGACAAAGTTCATCACACTATTGACATATAAATGCGGCGGGTAATTATGTCAGTATCTTTGATTTTAACCTTGATTTGGTCTCCGAGCTTGTAGGTTTTGCGCGTACTGTTCAGCGTCATGCTTCTTTCGTTAAATGTGAAGTACCCGTCGAGGGTGTTTACGGGTATAAGTCCCTCGCAGGAGTTTTCAAGCTCGACGAAAATGCCGAATGAGGTGAGCGAGCTTATCCTTCCCGTGTATTTTTCGCCTATTCTGCCGCTCATGTATACGCATTTATACAAATCCTCGATGTCCCTTTCCGCCATCATGGCGCGGCGTTCGTTTTCGCTCGACTCGGCGGCGGCGCGCGAAGCAAACAGGCGAAGCCGCTCTTGCTTTCGCTCGTTAATTTTTCCGTCGAGGATATACTTTATTATACGGTGGGTAGCAAGGTCGGGATATCTTCTGATAGGAGAAGTAAAATGACAATATTTGTCTATCGCGAGTCCGAAATGAGGGGAACAGTTTTCACTGTATCTGGCTTTCATCATTGAACGGAGCATGACGGTGGACAGCACATCCGAAACGCCCTTTTCCTTTGCCTCGTCAAGCAGAGCCTGCATAGAGTGCGGATGGATTGCCTTTGCCGAAATCACGCTTATATCAAGACCGAGGTTGTATGCGAAAACGCGAAGAGCGCGGAGCTTTTCCTCGCTCGGCTCTTCATGAATTCTGTATACGCAGGGCATATCGAGATAGTAAAGCCATGTCGCGACCGCTTCGTTTGCACAGAGCATGAATTGCTCTATCATTTTCTCGCTGTCGCCTCTTTCCCGTCTTATTATATCGACAGGGCGGTTGTTCTCATCGACGATTATTTTACTTTCGCTCGTTTCAAGCTCTATCGCGCCTCGGCGGCGTGAGTTTTCATACAGTATATGATAGAGCTTTTGCATATTCGGCAGTATATCGGGAAAGAGCATTGAATACTTATCAAAATATCTGCTCTTTTGTCCGTTTGCAAAAATATCGTTTACCTCCGAGTACACGCCCCTCACGCATGAACGAATGATGCTTTTCTTTATATCGCAGCCGAGTATTTTCCCGTCGGAGGACAGGGTGATAAAGGCGGACAAGGCGTACCTGTCACATCCGCTGTTCAGAGAACAAATTCCGTTTGACAGGGACTTCGGGAGCATGGCGACTACTCTGTCGGCAAAATATACGCTCGTGCCTCGCTCTATCGCCTCTTTGTCGAGGGCGCTTCCTGCCTTAACGTATTCCGAAACGTCGGCTATGTGAACCCCAAGGGTATATCCGCCGTCGGCATTTGTTTTTAGTGATATGGCGTCATCCAGATCTTTTGCGTCCTCTCCGTCAATCGTGAATATCATCTCGTCTCTCAAATCGAGTCTTCCCTCGGGGCTGATACTCTCTTTTGACAAGGCGTCGGCTTCTGCTGCTGCCGCGCGGTCGTAAACGGTTTTTATCCCGTGCTCGCGGAGTATAGCCTCATAGTTTGCCTCGGTGGATTCCGCGTCACCGAAAACCCGTGTTATTTTACCGAGGGCGTCGTGCCGCTCGTCGGGATATTCCGTAATCTCCGCCTCCACTTTGTCTCCGGGGAGAGCGCCTACTGCCGAATAATTGTCGGTATATACGAGAAAATTATATTTCTTGTTATCCGGTTCAACGGCATACGTTTCGGCAGAAGAATTTTTATCTCTTATTGCACACAGCGTTCCGATGATTGTTTTTGTGCCGCGCTCAATTATCCTTATGATTTTACCGTCGCATTTTCCGTCCTCCCGCCTTTGCGTTACGACGCATTCGACAATGTCCGAATGTACGGCGCCCATAGAGTCGGCAAAGGAAATGAAAATGTCTTTTTTGAATCCCTTTTCATATTCGGGGAAGGGATGCACAAATCCGAACCCGCGAGTTGACGCGGAAAACTCTCCGAGTATTGAGTCGGCGGCTTTTTCTTTTGTTTTGTCTTGGTAAATATTCATATCCATATTATCTGTTTTTTACAAAAATAAATCCGCCGTTTGGCGGATTTATAAGTTTTTCCGAATTATTGTTCGTCAGCTTCGCTCGCAGATTCCTGTTCAGCCTGAGATTCGCTTTCCGCTTCCGAACTCTCCTCTGTTTCCGAGCTGTTTTCGCTCGCGGAGGTGTCTTCATCTGATGTAACGGTTTCCGATGCGCTTGTTGTTGACGGCTGAAGCATATACATGACGATAACAAGTGCACAGAAGCAAACTGCAACGATGCTTGTTACTTTTGAAAGAATATTGTCAAGCGTTTGTCCTTTGGTTTTTCCGAAAAATGTTTCGGCTCCGCCGGATATCGTACCCGATAGACCGTAGCTCTTACCGTGCTGCAAAAGAACTGCAACAACGAGGAATACTGCTGCGATCAGTAGTATAATACCAAATACGAGTTCCATATAAATCCTCCTGTATATGCCGCATATGCGGCATATCAAAATCAAATAACCTGTCTGTCAATGCAGGGAAAAATGGTGGGCCATCAGGGACTCGAACCCCGGACCGACCGGTTATGAGCCGGTAGCTCTAACCAACTGA
>CAMGCN010000235.1 GCA_946040935.1 uncultured Clostridia bacterium
CGACTATACGAGCAGTTGGGTAGATCAGCAGTACCTGCCCGACGACTTAAAGGACGAACAGTTCTACAAATTCGGCCTAAACAAAACCGAGCAGGCGGCAAAGGCATATTGGGATAAAATAAAAGGCAAAAAATGAAAAAAGCATCTTTATTCAAGAGGTTTTTACCTTACTATAAGAAATATACACGCACACTTATTTTCGACCTTTTCTGTGCGGCGCTCACCACTGTATGCGAGCTCATTCTGCCCCTTATCGTTCGTAAGATTACAAACATGGCAGCCGACTCGCAGACTATGACCGTGCGTTTTGTTCTCGCGGTAGGCGGAATATACCTCGCCCTGCGCCTTGTCGACGCGGCGGCGTACTACTATATGGCGTCCGCAGGTCACATTATGGGCACGAAAATAGAGACCGACATGCGGCGAGATATGTTCTCACACCTGCAAAAACTCTCGTTCAATTTCTACGACTCGACTAAAATCGGCTCTATTATGAGCAGAATAACGAGCGACCTTTTTGACGTAACCGAGTTTGCACACCATTGTCCCGAGGAGTTTTTTATTGCGTTTGTCAAGATCATCGTCTCATTCATAATCCTGTGCGCGGTTGACATACCGCTCACCCTCATTATATTCGCGGTCATCCCTCCCATGCTTTTTATACTCATAAAGCTAAACCACCGTCTTCGTCAGGGTTTTCGCGACCAGAGAAAGAAGGTCGCCGAGTTAAATTCCCAGGTTGAAGACAGCTTGCTCGGTATTCGCGTCGTAAAATCCTTTACGGGAGAGAACACGGAAAAGGAAAAATTCGAGGAGGGAAATTCGGGATTTTTCAAAATAAAAAGTCATGTCTATAAATACATGGGGCAGTTCCAGAGCACCACGCGGCTTTTTGAGGGTATTTTATATATCGTAGTCGTTGTAGCAGGCGCGCTTTTTATGATCTATGACAGGATAGACGCAGGAGATCTCGTAGCGTATTTACTTTATGTGACTACACTCCTCAACTCGATAAAAAAGATAGTCGAATTTTCCGAGCAGTTCCAACGGGGTATGACGGGTATAGAGCGCTTTTATGAGATAATCGACGAAATACCCGACATCACCGACAGTCCGAACTCAAAGGACATAGGCGATATAGAGGGCAATATAGAGTTCTGCGGCGTCGACTTTTCATACAATGAAGACGAACGCAAGGTACTCTCAAATATCAACCTGAAAATCCCCGCCGGCTCCAATGCCGCGCTTGTCGGCCCGTCGGGAGGAGGAAAAACGACAATGTGCTCCCTTATCCCGCGTTTTTACGATATTGATTCAGGAAGCATCAAAATCGACGGGCATGATATAAGAGAATATACAGTATCCTCTTTGCGACGCAAAATCGGCGTGGTACAGCAGGATGTTTACCTTTTCTCGGGAAGCGTAAGAGATAATATAGAATACGGAAAACCCGGCGCGAGCGACGAGGAGATTGAAAACGCCGCGCGGCTCGCAGGAGCGCACGACTTTATCACAGAGCTTCCGGACGGTTATGATACTTATGTGGGAGAGCGAGGGGTAAAGCTGTCGGGCGGTCAAAAACAGAGAATTTCCATCGCACGGGTATTTCTGAAAAACCCTCCCATACTCATCCTCGATGAAGCGACAAGCGCTCTTGACAATGAAAGCGAAAAAATAGTCAAGGAATCTCTCGACCGTTTGTCAAAGGGAAGAACTACCCTGACCGTTGCGCACCGTCTGACGACGATAAAGAACGCTGATAAAATAATAGTCGTCACAGCCGAGGGAATAGCCGAACAAGGGACGCATGAAGAGCTGATTTCCCGCGGCGGAGAATATGCGGCATTATATAAGACATATACCGAATAATTCCGACTATTTAGAAGACTTACAAACTCGGTTTCTTATACTTAATGAAAAGAGCATATATGTTACACAAAGCACCTCTCTTCGTTTGAAAGAGGTGCTTTCATGATATAACCTGTTATTATTCAGGCGATTTTTGTAGAATCGCCTTCTGTTCTCTTTCATCTGTTTTTTATAGATTTTTTTGGTAATATATATTGCCTTTTGATTTTTGTTATGGTAGAATTCCGATATACGGAGGTATAAACAATGAAACTAATCATCAAAGACTCTGCTCCCGCGCTCGTGCGAGAGGATGAAAGTGTAGTTTACGAGGGCCTGTATGTAGGATGCCGTTATTGGGGCAACATGTACAATCTGCTCAAAGACTACAAAAACAAAAGTTGGACATTAAAGGAATGCGACGGTTTTGACGATAAAAAGGATTTTTCTGCTGTAAAAAACGCTAAATACTTTATCGCCGAGTGCGACAATGCGAAGATATACGCGGTAACGGGCGAAGACAGGGCGATTTTCAAAACAGAATATACAAACCGTTCACAGACAAAAGATATCGAACATCTGATAACTCTCGGCGGCTTATGGAACGAGCGACTCGAGCGTGCCTCCTACAATACCTATACGGCGTACAACGGTGTCAAATGCCTCGATATGAACTCTCGCTTTAATAACTACATATTTGAAGCTGTCTCTTATACACATCTGACGCTGCCGACGAAGGCTTAGGTGT
>CAMGCN010000236.1 GCA_946040935.1 uncultured Clostridia bacterium
CAATCTTGGTGAAAACATTTTGCCTCAGCATATGATTCATATACTTAATAAGCTTTAAAACAAGCTTTTGGCATTCTTCATCCTCTATATCAAGCTCTTCTATCATATACTTAGTTTTTCTGACATTTTCGCGAAAGACATCCATCTTGCTCTGCAAAAAGGACGCCGCATAGTGGGCAACCTCCGAATCGTCGCTGTCAAGAGCCAGGGCTATGGCGGCATATGACTCATCGGTCTCACCCAAAAGCACATTAAGCATATTAGCGCGTTTCTTCTCTTTATCAGAGACAAGAATTGCCTCTCCTATAGAGACGATATTGCGTTCTCTCGCTTCATCGGCCTTAACCCGTGCGATATGTCTTTTTTTGCTGAATTCAACATCCGAAAGGTCTCTGTTTCCGATTTTTATAAACCGATACTTTATAAAAGAAAACAGAAAATACATAATGCCGACTATCGGGCAAAGCAGCATAATGGTCGCGTGCATCACATACTGATTTCGGTTATCCGTATCCCTTTTAAAGATGAGCCACCAAATCAGATAACCGACAGAAGCTGCGGTATTTAAGATAATAAGGCATAAGAAAATTATTCCTGCGCGCGTCATAATTCCCTCTCCCCGCTTACAGCCGTGCTGATTCCGTTTTGATTAAGTTCTGCCCTTATACGGTCGCATTCTTGCCTCTCAGTACCGATAATAAGAATATTAATTCCGCCGTCTTCACCGTATCCGATACAGCAAAACGGATTAAGCAGAGAATTGATAACGGAAACAGCGCTTTCCGCGTCCTTTGAAGTGACCTTCAGCAGATAATAATCCGTCATACCGTTCCTTTTCGCCTCACGGAAGATATCAACAAGCTCCGCAAACGCTTGCGTATTTAGCGCCAAACCGCCTAATGAACAGCGTTCCTCTTTAAGAAGCTCCATATATTCTTCTGCGCGCTTCACCGATTTTTTGATAAGCTTGCAAAGCACAGTCAAACGGTTTGATTCATCGATAGTCATTCGCTCAAAGGGAATACTCCAAAGCATAATTATCATATTAGGCTTGCCGTCTTCAAAAAGGGTATATGCCATAGTCGGATATTCCGAATCCATATCACGGTTAAGATATACAATGTCCTTTATAACCGCATCATAAATCGGCTCTTTACTCGGAAGATAAAACGTATCGCCCATTGAAGCCGCCTTTTTAGAGGTATACCCGAACAGCCGTGCATAATTATCGCCGTCAATAAAGTAAATTGAAACATCGTTACACTCGGTCACTTTTTTTACAAGCGTAAGAGCACGGAAGAGAATTTTTGTCGGGTCATCCTCGCCTAACTGTTCTATTATATCGTAGACCGTACCGAGGCTGTAATCATAATTTACGACCTGGGTAATAAGTCCCTCCTTTACACGGAGGTTACTGTCGTTTATATCGGTAATGTCGGTCACTTGTTCGGACAAGAAGTCTACTTCCTGTTCCTTTTCCTCCTTCAGGAAATTTATCTGATCCTTCATATATCCGACTACCAGACCCACAATAAATATTTCGGCAATCCAAACATAAGTGTTATAGTCGGTTACCACTTCAATTCCCGAGTTATTGTACATCTGCCTGAAAATATACCCCGCCGTGGCAAGGAGGGCCGAAAAGGTTGCCTGCCTTTGACCGTGGACTACAGCAAACAGTAAAACATAAATCAGGTAAAAGTCGATTTTTGAGAAGTAGAGACTTTCGGTAGCGCGGTTGTTAAGCATAAAAAACGGAATAAACAAAACCAAATTTTCTATATAGGGGAAAGCCGCACCGAAAAGCTTTATTATTTTATAGTAAATTCTGCGCCAAATGCTAAGTCCCGGATGATCTCCGTCAAGAAATCTTCCGCTGTGCTTTTTCATATAGACTATAGTCTTTTGTATGATCTCCTCTGGACTGTGGCGTATTTTAAAACCGAATTCCTCCGCAAAACGCTTGTTTGAGAGTATTACGGTATTTTGTTCCTTAAGGGTGTTATCAATTTTTTCAATTTTCCTGTCAAGAGAGTTTTCGATTGCGCTTACTATCTGAAGCTCTGAGCAGAGCCTTGAGGAAGAAATATTATAAATTCCGTAATTGTGGTGTTCACAGGCGACAAGCTTATAGATACTCTCTATTGCGTCACCCATATATGTAAGACCGTAGCTGTAATTTCTTTTATAGGTGACCGTGCCGTCCCTAAAAGCGTCAAGGCACTTAGCCTCGCAAATTCCCAATAATGCGTCGTCTTTATTCCTTGGGACATCATATATTTTATCAAGCCTTAAAACAACAACATCCTTTTTCAAGCGCTCTTTATAAAATTTACAGCTTTCTTCTGCCTGTAAAAGAGTTGTCGCCCTTATTCCGAACGGAACGGGGGCTACCGCTTCGGTAACAGGAGCCTGATAAGAGCTGCCGTAAACCTCAACAGAGGATAAATAGATAAGCCGACCCTTATCTATAGCGGCCCAAGAAAGCAGTATATTCTGCAATCCCGCGGTATAGGCGACCGCCTCTTTTTTTAAGTCCTTTTCGTGGAAGTTGCTGTCAAATGCGCCTAAAATAACGGTAATATCAGG
>CAMGCN010000237.1 GCA_946040935.1 uncultured Clostridia bacterium
CGAAAGACTCAAAGGAAACGCAAAAGCCGTCCTCCGATTTGCCGATGAGGACGGGCGTTCTTCCCACAAGGTCGCGCGCCGCGATGAGCTCGCCGTCGTCTTTTAATATAAGTATAGAGGCGCTTCCCTCGATTTCCTTTTGGGCAAAGCGTATTCCCTCGGAAAAGGTGCTCTTTTGATTTATAAGCGCGGCAAGAAGCTCTGTTGAGTTTATCGCCCCTCCCGTCATGGCGTCAAAGTGGCCGCCGCTGAAGGAAAGATACTGCTTTATCAGCGCCTCGGAGTTGTTGATCACGCCTATCATGCAGACGGCGTAAGTGCCGAGGTTAGAGCGTATGAGCAGGGGCTGGGGATCATAGTCGCTGATACAGCCTATTGCCGCCCTTCCCTGCATTTCCTCGAAAACATGCTCAAACTTTGTTCTGAAGGGCGAGTTTTCAATATTGTGTATCGACCTTTGCAGGCCGATTTTATCGTCATAGGCGGCGATACCGCCTCTTCTTGTTCCTAAATGTGAGTGGTAGTCCGTTCCGAAAAATACGTCTGATATTGCGTCGCGTTCGCATACCGCGCCGAAAAATCCTCCCATGGTTTGTCCTCGCTTTATTCTGTGATTTTTCCCTCGAAACGGCTCTTGCGCGTGTCCTTGGGCGTCTGTGTGGGGTATTTTTCGTCAAAGCAGGCGGTGCAGTAGCCCTTGCCCTCTTTGGCGAGCTGTTTTACATGTTCCACCGACAGAAAACCGAGAGAGTCAACGCCGATTATCCCGGCTATTTCCTCTATCGAATGGTGACAGGCTATCAGCATGTCCTTTGAGTCGATGTCCGTGCCGTAGTAACAGGGGGAGATAAAAGGGGGAGAGGAGAAGCGCATGTGAACTTCTTTTGCGCCTGCTTCCCTTACCAGCCTTACTATCCTTTTGCTTGTCGTGCCTCGTACCATAGAATCGTCGATGAGTACGACGCGCTTGCCCTTAACCGCCGACGGAACGGGGTTTAGCTTTATTCTCACCTTGTCCTCGCGCGAGCTCTGCCCGGGAGAGATGAAGGTGCGTCCTATATATTTGTTTTTGATAAATCCGATACCGTACGGTATGCCCGAGGCTTTTGAATAGCCTATCGCGGCGTCAAGACCTGAATCGGGGACGCCTATGACAATGTCTGCTTCGCAGGGGTGCTCCTGTGCGAGAAATTCACCTGCTTTTACACGCGCGTCGTGTACGCAGGTGCCGTCGACGACCGAGTCGGGACGGGAAAAGTATATATACTCGAAAACACAAAAGCTGGGCTTTGCCTTGTCGCAGTGGTCGCGAATACTGCGTACACCCTCCTTGTCAAAGACGAGTATTTCGCCCGGGTCGAGGTCGCGTATAAACTCCGCGCCGACCGCGTCGAGCGCACAGGATTCGCTCGCCGCCACCCATTTTCCGTCGGGCGTTTTGCCGTAGCATAACGGGCGGAAGCCCTGCTCGTCCCTCGCGGCGATGAGCTTTGTGGGAGACATTATTATGAGTGAATATGCGCCCTTGATATCATACATCGCGCGGTTCAGCGCCTCTTCTATCGAGGGGGCGGTCAGCCGCTTTGACGTGATGATATAGGATATAACCTCGGTGTCGCTTGTCGTGTGGAATATGCTGCCGCGGTTTTCAAGCTCGCACCTCAACTCAAAGGAATTGACGATGTTTCCGTTGTGGGAAAGCGCCATGCTGCCCTTGCTGTGGTTTACGACTATCGGCTGTGTGTTATGGCGGTCTGTCGCGCCCGTCGTGCCGTAACGCACATGACCTATTGCCATGGTTCCCTCGCCGAGTAAATCGAGAGACGAATCGTCAAATACGTCGCCGACGAGTCCCAGATCCTTGTGACGGCGAAAGAGCCCGTCCTCTGCGACGACTATGCCGCACGACTCCTGACCGCGGTGCTGAAGCGCGTAAAGGCCGTAATAGGCGTCGCGCGCTATCTGATATTTTTCCGCAGAGTAAACGCCGAAAACGCCGCACTCTTCGTTAATCTTTCTCAAATAAAATCCTTTCAGTTGCCGAATACTCTGCGCATCATTTCGTTGTATGCGTCCTCTACGCCGCCCATGTCCCGGCGGAAACGGTCCTTGTCGAGCTTTTCCCCCGTCTTTGCGTCCCAGAAACGGCAGGTATCGGGCGAAATCTCGTCGGCGAGAACTATCTGTCCGTCGGCAGTCTTTCCGAACTCGAGCTTGAAATCTACCAGCGTTACGCCGAGAGAGGCAAAATACTCCTTCATGATATCGTTTATTTCAAAGGACATCTTTTTGACTTTCTCAATTTCCTCTCTTGTCGCGAGCCCGAGCGCTATGGCGTGATAGCTGTTGAGCAGAGGGTCGTGCAGATCGTCGTTCTTGTATGAAAACTCGATTGTCGGTTGGGGGAACACTATTCCCTCGTCAACTCCGTATCTCTGTGCGAAGTGGCCTGCGGATATATTTCTGATGATAACCTCGAGGGGCAGTATGGCGACCTTCTTTACCACAGTTTCCCTGTCTGACAGCTCCTCTACAAAATGGGTGGGGATTCCCTTTTTCTCGAGCAGGCGCATGATGAAATTTGACA
>CAMGCN010000238.1 GCA_946040935.1 uncultured Clostridia bacterium
AGCGTAGCGTCTCGTGGGCTCGGAGATGTGTATAAGAGACAGGTATCGGTATCCCATACAATCACCTTTGAACCCGGAGCGGGATCGCCGTAGCTTCCGTTCGTTTCCTGCCACACACATTCAACTTCATTATTTTTATAAACCTTGCTGACATACATAATGTTTGAAGAAATATTAATAACGTCGTCATGATTTCCCGATGATTTGCAATTTCTCCAAATAATCTTGTCGGAATTTGTCTTGCAGTGATATACGTCACGCCAACTGCAGAAGTTAACCTTCTCATCAGGTGCGGGTATGGTATTGACATTTTCAAAGGTTATAGGACCGTTATTATAACGAACGCTTAACATATAGCACGGAGCATTCCAAATGTTAATGTCCTTTAGTGTGCAATTACTGTTTGTATGTACCCTCACACATTCCGTTACGTTGTGAGCAATCTCGGGCGTCGGTAGTATAACTGTATCGTTAAGCTTTAATTTTTCTGCATTAACCTTAGTGCCTCCGACCATGGAGCTTTCAAAATCAAGATAGAAACGATAAGTTCTTGCATTATTATCGATAGTCTTAAATGACTTGAGCATTAGGAAATCTCGGCTTGTTCTTCCTTCCGGATCCGCCACAAGACCGAATGTGAATCCGGAGTATGTATATTTATCATAGCTTCCGAAATCCCTGTCTGCCTTAATATCGATATAATCGCCTACTTCGTCCCTATTATATGTACCGATAACCGTTCCGACAAAATGAGAACGAACCTTTAGGTCGAAATTAAAGCTCTTAACCGTAACATTTTCACATTCGCTTAGGTTCAAATAAGTACGTTTATCGGTTC
The DNA here is from genome assembly GCA_946040935.1 of uncultured Clostridia bacterium. Classification (GTDB taxonomy): domain Bacteria; phylum Bacillota; class Clostridia; order Oscillospirales; family CAG-272; genus CAKSEI01. The sequence goes on from CAMGCN010000238.1 coordinate 839, forward strand.
CGTCAAGCAATATTGTTGAGTTGTTGCCATCAATGGTCATTCCCTTTAGCGATACTATATTGAGAGCATTCTGCGTCGTTCCGCTGACATAATAAGTTTTATTCTTTTCAAAAACAAGCTGCGAGCCTTCATCATAGGAGTAAAGAGCCTTGACTGCCGCCGCAATAGCTTCTCCGTCATCGGTTTTCCCGTCACCGACAGCTCCGAAATCCTTAACGCTGAGAATTTTAATATTCTTCTTTTCGTCATCGGAAGCTGTTTCGGATGATGTAACGGTATCGCTGTTATATGAAGGAAAACTATTGTCGGGTTCAGATTCCGAGCTATCGGATTCCGACGTATTATCAACTTCTATCTCCATATTTTCAACATACTCGCTGTAAACATTCTCAGTAGGCTTCTGACAACCTGTTATAAATAAAAAAGATACCGCCAACAACATTGCGATTGTTTTTTGCTTTTTCATTTTGACACCCTTTCCGTTGATTGTGACACAATATTATCATAACTGTTAACAGTATGTCAATTTGTACAAATCAACTTAGCCAAATATCAATGTATTTCAGCCATTTTTTCACCGCTTTTATACAAAAGCCTTTCATTCTTGTAATTTTACTCTTTATTGAAATATGTTTTTTGGCGTTATAATAATTGTATATAATAGTCGCTATATGCAAGACGAACGAGTATATCGTCATTCCTCCGGACGCAGTTACTACAGTATATGAAAACGCCGCAACCTGCCTGCATTGGCAATTTAATTCGGTTGATGTTTATAAGCCGTAACAAATAAAACCCCCTAAGTGATAACGATGTTTTTACTTTTACAGAAATGAAAAATATCATTTCATAATCGGCGGGGCAGACAGAATTTCAGCAGACGATATTACAATTTTCGATAAAAACTAAGGCACAGACTTAAAATAAGCATAGAAATACCCACCGGATGCGGCGGTTCAAAGTTGAACCCTACCACAACGTCCGGTGGGTATTTTTTCATTTTGCCTTTGTAGTCGTTTGTTTTAACTGAAACAGCCTGCGGGTCAATAAACCTATTTCTGTTTGATTGTATGAGGATTTAGGTTCTTATCGGCTCGCCGTACTCGCGTTTCATAGCCGCCATTGATACAACCCACTGCTTACCAAACTTACAAACATCAACACCGTTCACAAGCTTGCCGTAGGTAATGGCTTTGCGCAAAGTGCTTTCGTTCAGATTCCACAGAAAAGTTGCGTCACTGAAAGCCATAAGACCGTCAAAGGGTGTTTTAATTTCTGTGCCATTTGCCCAGAGCTCATCACAGGAAATATCAATATCATCATTCCATACGATACCATAACCGCCTTGATCCACAATAACGGAACTAAATAGTTCGGGACTTTCCTTCAAGGGCAGAAAGAAGCTGTATTTTTCAAAAAGCGATGCCACATCGTAAATCTTGGTTACACCTTCGGCAAACTGCACGCTAAGCTTGTAATCAGGCAGAGCATTTACATTCTTTAATTTATGGAACATACGAAAACCTCCTTACTCCAAAGGAGAAAGAGCAATAAACTCTTGTGTTTCCCAAATCTTCAAAAGCGCATCCTTGTGCATAGCATTCCATTCAAGAACCATCTCAAGCGCCTTCTTGGGAAGGTTTCCTTCTAAAATAGTGCCGTCTTGAATACTGATCGCAGCCATGTGCTCACCGTAAATAGCTGTCTCTTATACACATCTCCGAGCCCACGAGACGCTACGCTATCT
>CAMGCN010000239.1 GCA_946040935.1 uncultured Clostridia bacterium
TTGTCAAATAAAAGCACTGACGACTTCAGATAAGCCGTCAGTACTGCCATGATTTACTTTCAGCGCGACGCCCTGACGGCGTTGCATACCGCGAGTATCATAACCCCCGTGTCGGCAAAGACCGCCGCCCACATGCCTGCGAGTCCCAGTGCGCCGAGCACCATTATACCGATCTTTACAAAGAGTGAAAATGTGATATTTTCATAAACTATACGCATGGTTTTCGCGGCGCGCTCGCGCACCTTTATCAGTTTCGAGGGAGAATCGTCCATGATAACTATATCCGCCGCCTCTATCGCCGCATCCTGACCGAGACCGCCCATTGCCACGCCAACGTCCGCCATGGCGAGTACCGGCGCGTCGTTTATTCCGTCGCCTGTAAACACCGCCACGCGGCCCGACTTCATTTTTTCAAACTCCGCGACCTTGTCCTGCGGCAAAAGACCGCCTATTGCGCGCTTTACCGAAAGCCTCTGCGCTACCGCCCGCGCCGTCTCGGGAGAATCTCCGCTCAATATCACCGTGTCGGCGAATGTGTTGATTTTCTTTATTGCCGCTTCCGAATCTTCCTTTATTTCATCGCTTATGACAATACTGCCGAGATATCTTCCGTCGAGAGCTACATAAACCGTCGTGCCGATTCGGTCTGTTTTTTCAAAAGAGATATTATTTTCCTCCAAAAGCAGAGAATTTCCGACGAGAACCGTATGCTCACCGTATACGGCGCGAACGCCTTTTCCCGCCTCCTCGGTCACCTCGGCAGTCGGAAGAGTCTCCCCCACTTTTGCTTTTATCGCCTTTGCGATAGGATGATTTGAATACTGCTCGGCAACCGCCGCGGAAAACAATGTTTCCTTTTCATTGTCGGATATTATTTCCGTAACGGAAAAGGCGCCCTTTGTAAGCGTGCCTGTTTTATCAAAGACGAACAAATCCGCCTTTGCGAGCATCTCGATATAATTCGAGCCTTTAATAAGCACGCCTGACTTTGAAGCTCCACCTATACCGCCGAAAAATGTCAGCGGAACGCTGACTACCAGCGCGCAGGGGCATGACACAACAAGGAAAAGAAGCGCACGGCGGATGTACTCGCCGAAGCCTGCCGTTACTATATCGGGTATGATCAAATGCAAGAGCGACGGTATAACGGCGATAAGAAGCGCGACAGAAACCACTATCGGAGTGTAAACCCTTGCAAAACGGGTGATGAAGTTCTCGCTTTTCGACTTTTTGTCAGTCGCCGTCTCTATAAGCTCAAGTATTTTTGAAACGGTGGAGTCGGCGTATTCCTTTTCGGTCACAACCTCTATTTTACCGCTCAAATTTATATATCCGCTTATCGCCGTGTCGCCTGCTTTTGCGTCGCGGGGCACGCTCTCGCCCGTCAGGCCCGACGTGTCAAACGAGGTCGCGCCCGAAATAATTTTACCGTCGAGCGGCACCTTTTCACCCGGCAAAACAACTATTGTCTCGCCAACCTTTACTTCGTCGGGAAATACCTCTGTCAGCTCGCCGTCGCGCAGCAGATTTGCGTGATCGGGCGAAAGGTTGACAAGCTCGGATATGTCCTTCCGGGATTTCGCGACGGCATAATCCTCAAAAAAACCTCCTACACGGTTAAAAAGCATAACCGCAACGCCCTCTGAAAAATCAAACAGGGCAAATGCGCCGAGCGAGGCCACCGCCATAAGAAAGTTCTCGTCAAGCATGTTGCCGCGCGAGATATTTTTTACAGCCTTAATGAGCGTCGGTGCGGCGAGAATTATATAAGAGGGCGCAAAAAGGACAAGCCCGAAAATCACCGGGATATCGGCAAAATGAGATATCAATATCGCCGCGATATACAAAAGCGTTCCTACCGATATTTTTACTGTTTCTCTCTTTTGAGAAGGTGAAAAAGTCATCTCTCTATCTCACATTCAGGCTCAATTTTACGGCAGACTTTCACCGCTTGCTCAAAAACGCCGTCAAATACGTCGTCTTCAGCCTCAAGAACAAAACGCTGTGTTATGAAATTTACCGAGGCCGATTTAACTCCGTCAATTTTCTCTATGCCGGCCTGCACCTTTGCCGCGCAGTTCGCGCAGTCAAGACCTGTTAATTTGAATACCTTTTTCATTCTTCAATATGCTCCATTCCGTTTCCGATTATTGTTCTCACATGCTCGTCGGCAAGAGAATAGAAAACCGTCTTACCCGAGCGGCGTGCCTTGACAAGCTTGCTGTCTTTAAGTATGCGAAGCTGGTGGGAAATAGCCGACTGCTGCATAGAGAGAAGCCGTGAGATATCGCACACGCACATCTCGCTCTCAAACAAAAGATATAAAATCTTTATTCGTGTTGTGTCGGCAAATATCTTGAAAAGATCCGCCAAGTCCATGAGCTCCTCCTCGGGCGGTGTTTTGTCCTTCACCCTCTCGACGATATCCTCATGAACATGAAGAAATTCGCAAATCTCGCTTTCCATGTCTTACCTCCATTCATATGAACCTGTCTCTTATACACATCTGACGCTGCCGACGAAGGCTTAGG
>CAMGCN010000240.1 GCA_946040935.1 uncultured Clostridia bacterium
GTATAATATAATTGTATTATTATGAATACTTTCAAAAAACGGAGTAAAAAATGCAGAAAAACAATATCGAAATCACAAGGGTGTGCGATATGTGTGAAAACGCCGTATGTATACACGACGAGGACAACGTACTTTGCAGACGCAAAGGCGTGGTGAACAAGGGATATTCCTGCCGCCGTTTTTCATACGATCCGCTGAAACGCACACCTCAAAAGAGGCGCGAGCTCTCTTTACCTGATTTGGAGGAAATGAAAATATAAATGAATAATCAACCTAATAAGCCGAAAATTTCCCGAGAGCAGTACGAAAGAATCATGGCGAAGCGCCGCGCACAGAAAATCAAGGCGGCAAGACGTAAGAGGATTTTAACTCTCATCATAGCCGCAGTTATCATCGCGCTTGTAATCGGCGCGGTAATCATGGTAAAACGCAACCTTAATTTCAAAAACCCTGACGAGATTTTTTCAACTCTTGAAAGCTCGCAAAGCTCCTCTGCACAGCATAGCGACTCAACGCAAGACAGCACGGAAACAACTCAAAGCTCGCAGCCGACGCAAAGTAATGAAAACAGAATATCCTTTGTCGCGTGCGGTGATAACATCATACACGAGGGTATATTCCGCGACGCACAAAACCGTGCAAAAAACGGAGAAAAATACAATTTTAAGGATATGTACGCAGGAGTTGCCGACATTATATCCGCCGCCGACCTTTCTTATGTGGTGCAGGAAACGCCCATGGCAGGCGAAAAGTACGGCGCATCGGGTTACCCGTCGTTCAACACTCCGCAGGAGGACGGCGACACGCTCGTCGATCTCGGCTTTGACGTTGTAAATATAGCGACAAACCATATGCTCGACCAGGGCTCGCAAGGTCTTGCCGATTCGATAGATTTCTGGAAAACCAAGGACATCACCCTTTTGGGTGCTTTCACGAAAAGCGACTATGATAATATCCGCACGACAACCAAAAACGGAATAACCATAGCGTGGATTTCATACACCTATTCTACTAACGGATACACGCTTAATTCGTCATCTAATCTGCTCATCCCGTATATAGACGAGGGAGATATAGTAAGGCAGGCCGCCCTTGCCTCTCAGGTCGGAGATATAGTAATCGCAACAATGCACTGGGGCACCGACTCGTCCGAAGTGATAACAAGCGAACAGCGCAGGGTGGCAAAGCTCCTTTGCGATTCGGGAGTTGACGTTATCCTCGGCTCTCACTCCCACACACTTCAGGATGTCGAGATGCTTACAAGCTCGGACGGCTCACATCAAACACTGTGTTATTACTCGCTCGGAAACCTCATCTCCTCCATGCTGTACTATAATCTCATGGTCGGAGGTATCGCTTCATTTGATATTGTAAAGGATGAAAACGGAGTGAGAGTGGAAAACCCATTAGTCACACCGATAATGTGTCAGTATGAAAAAATCGACTACGGAAACACAACGAGCTTTCCGTACAACCTCGCCCTTTACGTACTGGAAAAATACCCCGCCGAGCTTGTCGAAAAGCACGGCGCGCAAATAGACGGAGCCTTTACCTACAACGATTTAATCGCCCGTGCGAAAAACGCCGTAAACAGCGAGTACCTGCCTTCCTTCTACAAATAAATATTCAATACCAAACTGTTCAAAACCTCCCTTTTGCATAATATGTTAAGGGAGGTTTAAATTATAATGAGACGGTGTTACGCAGGGTTTAGTTCCCTGACGCTTGCCCTAAAGGGCAAACGGCTACTTGACGGCAACGCCATCGCATCGGAAGTGATAAAGAAAGATGCGAAAAAAAGCAAAAGAGGCTGTTCCTATGCTCTTCAGATTCCTTGCGCGCACATGAGAAACTGCAAAAGCCTGTTTGACAAATACGGTGTTTCTTATATTGTGATAGACGAGGAAGAAATATGAGGGGCGCGATATACCTTGACAATGCGGCGACATCCTGGCCAAAGCCGCCTGCCGTCGCCTCGTCAATGAAGTCATGCATAGACTCCTTTTGTGCAAACCCGGGCAGGGGCAACCATAGAATGGCTATTAAATGCGCAGAGGCAATTTACTCGGTGCGAGAAAAAATATGCAACATGTTCGGCGGTCCGTCGCCTGAAAATGTTGTGTTCACTCAAAATGCGACCTATGCGCTGAATACGGCTGTAAAATCGCTCGTCCCGAGCGGTCATGTCATAATATCCGATATAGAACACAACGCCGTTGTGCGTCCTGTGGTAAGTTCGGGGTTAAAATACAGCATATTCTCATCAAGATGTGAAGAAAAAAATCTTTTGAGGGAAGCGGAAGCTCATATAGAAAGCAATACACGCGCTATGATTGTCAACGCGGCAAGCAACATCTGCGGTATTAAGCTGCCCCTTGAAAAACTGGGCGAAATATGTTCAAGACACGGACTTATTTTTATCGTAGACGCGTCCCAGGCCGCCGGCAAACAGGAGATAGACATGAAAAAATGCCGCATAGACGCGCTGTGTGCTCCCGGTCACAAGGGAC
>CAMGCN010000241.1 GCA_946040935.1 uncultured Clostridia bacterium
CATTTGTTCTGCAGAAAAGCTCTCGTTAAGTCTGCCGAAATCGTAATCGCCGTCCAAAGAGATTATTTTCTCGTATACGCTGCGTCCGAAGGAAGTGAAAAAATCTTCAGGTGAAATTACGTCTTTCACATCCTTAATCATTTCCGGAAAAGAGAGGAGTATGCCGAGAATGCTCTCTTCGGCTTTTGCCGCCCTCGGATTTTTCAGATAATCCGGGTTTACTCTGTCGCCGTAACCTTCCGTCTTTCTCATTATCTGCTGAGTCTGTTCCCGTTTTGCCGCGGCGTCTTCCTTTTTTCTTTCACGCTCCACATCGGCGCGCAGGCTGTCAAAAGAAATGCCGAGTTTTTCAGCAACGCGATGAACATATACTTCTCTTTCAACACTCGAGCTGATACGGCTTATGACAGCTGTCATATTCTTTGCGGCCTTTATCCGCTCGTCGGCAAGAGAAAGATCTCTTTTTGCAAGTTCGTTTTCAAAGGTAAAATCAAATCGGCTTTTGCCCCCCTCAAGCAGTCGCCTGAATCGTTCGGGGCCGAATTTTCTCAAGTATTCGTCAGGGTCTTTTGCCCCTTCCATTTGCAAAACTTTGGTTTCAAGTCCTACGTCCGACAAAACACGAAACGCCTTATCCGCCGCTCTTTTTCCTGCCTCGTCCGAGTCGTAGGATATAACGACGCTTTTAGTATATCTCTTCATAAGCCGTGCCTGTTCAGGCGTTATCGCAGTTCCGAGAGTTGCGACGGCATTCTGAAAGCCGAACGCATGGCAGCTGACGACATCGAGGTTTCCCTCACACAGGATTAACTGCTGTGCACAATACTTTTTTGCAAAATTCAAAGCGAACAGATTTTTGCTCTTTTTGAATGCCGGGGTATCGGACGAGTTGATATATTTTCTGTCGTTTCCCTCAAGCACTCTTCCGCTGAAAGCTATAACGTTTCCGTTTACGTCTATAACCGGAAACATGACGCGCCCTCGGAACATATCAAAGACGCGTCCCGTCTTTTTGCTTATGCCTCCCAAAAATGCGGCGTTTATCTCTTCATCGGTATAACCGGCCTTTTTGAGCCGTCCCGTAAGCTCGCCGAAACTGTCGGGAGCGTATCCCAAGCCGAAATGTTTTATCGTAGCGTCGGAAAGTCCGCGCTTAACATGAAGATATTCATATCCCGGCCTTCCCTCGGGTGATAAGAGAACCGAATGAAAGAATTTCGCGGCTGTTTTATTCATTTCGAGAGTTCTGTTCCTCGCCCGGGAAACATCCGAATACTGACCGTCGTCTGCCGGAATGTCTATACCCGCACGTTTGGCAAGATGTTCGAGCGCGCCCCGGTAATCGAGATTTTCCGCGCGCATGATAAAGGTTATAACATCTCCTCCTGCTCCGCACCCGAAACAGTAAAATGTACGCGTTCCGAGAAACACAGTAAAGGACGGCGTCTTCTCTGAATGAAAGGGACAGAGCCCGTTCATGTTTGAGCCGGCGCGCTTAAGCGTTACATACGAAGAGATTACGTCCTCTATGTTATTGCGCTCCTTTATTTCCTCAATTATCTCCTTCGGTATCACTGCTAATCGTTGCCCCTCCATATTTCGGGAATAAAATACTTTTTATAGTTGTTTATGGCAAATCGGTCGGTCATGCCGGATATATAATCGGCTGCCGCACGTTCCACACCTTCTTCAAGCGCAATACAACGGTATTCAGACGGCATAAGGTCTGAATTTTTACAATAAAAATCAAAAAGCGACTCGAGCATCGCTTCGGCTCTTACCTCTTCTCCCTTTGCCGTTTCATTGGTATAAACCGCGTCAAAAAGGAATGAACGAAGCTCATCCATCGCATCGTAAATTTCGGGTTCCATTTTTATATCAGGCTTGTCCGACGAAGCAGAAACTATTGCCTGTACAAGGGTATTTATACGCGCGCTGTGCGTTTCTCCGAGAATACGCCGAACATGAGCAGGTATATCCTCGTTTTTAAGGACTCCTGCACGAAGCGCGTCGTCAATATCATGGTTTATGTATGCTATTCTGTCGGCAAACTTAACTATTCTTCCTTCAAGAGTGCTTGCCATGTCCTTGCCGGCATGATTAACTATTCCGTCAAGAACTTCTGAACACAAATTAAGCCTCTCAATTCTCTCGCACACGCGAAGAGACTGCTTTGTGTGTGAAAATGCAGGATCAAAACGGCGTTTCAGCATTCGCTCACCCGCATGTCCGAAAGGAGTGTGACCGAGATCGTGCCCGAGCGCGATAGCCTCGGCAAGATCCTCGTTCAAAAAAAGAGAACGGGCAATTGTTCGAGCAATTTGCGTAACCTCAAGCGTGTGAGTCAGGCGAGTTCGATAATGCTCGTCGATAGGCGAAAGAAAAACCTGGGTTTTGTGCATAAGACGCCTGAACGCTTTTGAATGAATTATACGGTCCCTGTCTCTTTGAAAATCCGTACGGAGACAGTCGGGCGTAACGGGAATTGCCCTGCCGCGGGT
>CAMGCN010000242.1 GCA_946040935.1 uncultured Clostridia bacterium
GAAAAAGTCTTTGCCTACAAAATGAAAATGGAGGCGCTGAAAGAGCAAGGCAAACGAACAGATTTAACCTTGTCGCAAGTTGCGACAAAGTCGGATACTGCAACCGCAATCGGAAAGGAAACAAACGAAAGCCGTGACCAAGTGTTTCGATATATCCGTTTAACCAATCTCATTCCCGAACTGTTACAGCTTGTGGATGAGGAACGAATCGCACTTACGCCTGCTGTGGAGTTATCTTATCTCACCGAGCAGGAGCAGTGCGAATTAATGAGTACCATTGAAAGCGAGGACTGCACTCCGTCACTCTCGCAGGCACAAAGGCTAAAGAAATTATCCCAAGCGGGAACGCTTAATGCGGATAAGATCTTCGCTGTTATGAGTGAAGAAAAGGGAAATCAAAAGGAACGCATCAGTTTTCCTTATGAGGATATTCGCCGTTTCTTCCCCAAAAGTTATACTCAAAAAGATGTATACAACGCAATCCTGAAACTCATAGGCGATGACCATATGCGCCGTGAGAGAGCAAGAAAAAATCGTGATGAAAGGTAAGGAAATATTATGAAATTTATATGTGGTCTTGCACAGCAAGAAAATGAGTATGTGATAAACGGAGTCAAGTATATCGTAGGCTCGTCTTTTCGGACGGCAAAGATACAAAGTAATCCGTCTATTACAGAACGATTCAAAAGAATTGTAACAAGTGATTTCGTAGATTTGACGGACGAATCACCGCCGAGTAAAATGGCAGTAGAATATGTGTGTTCGACTGCCGGAAAGGAGGACTAAATGCAGTCGAAAAAGAAAAAAGAGAATATCGGAATAACCGCTTTGTACTGTCGTCTGTCCCGTGATGACGGCGCAGAGGGAGATTCCAATTCCGTTGCAAATCAAAAGCGTATGCTTACCAGGTTTGCAAAAGAAAACGGCTTCGGCAATACCAGATTTTATGTTGATGACGGCTACACAGGCACAAATTTTAACCGCCCCGGCTTTCAAAAGCTGCTTGAGGATATTGAAATGGGCTATGTCAGTACAATTATCGTAAAGGATATGTCCCGACTCGGCAGAGATTATTTGCAGGTGGGTTATTATACCGATACCTACTTTCCCGATAGAAATATCCGCTTTATAGCTGTGAATGACTGTGTGGACAGTAACGACGGTGAAAATGAGCTTGCCCCGTTCAGAAATGTAATGAACGAAATGTATGCAAGAGATATTAGCCGTAAGGTTAGGAGTTCTCACAGACTTCGTGGAAACGCCGGAGAGCCGTTATCTCAGCCACCGTACGGATATATGAATCTCCCGAAAACAAGAAAAAGTGGATTGTAGACGCTGAAGCCGCACAGGTGGTACAGGATATATTCCGTATGTGTTTGGAGGGCAAAGGCAATGAAACCATTGCCAGAATCCTATAAGAGCAAAAGGTACTTATCCCTATGGCGTATTGGCAATCCAAGGGACTTCCGAGGGGCGGCAAGAAAACGCAGCCTAACCCTTACAAATGGGGAAAGACAACGGTTGCCAAAATACTCGCCCAGCAGGAATACTGCGGCGATGTAATCAACTTTAAGACCTACTCAAAGTCATTCAAAAACAAAGCCCGTATGCCCAATCCCGAAGAAAATTGGGCGGTGTTTAAGAATCTTCACGAGCCTATCATTGACCGTGAAACCTTTGAAGCGGTACAAAAGTTAATATCTAAAACCAAACGCCGAGCGCCCAAAAAGGAAAATGCCGAAAAGAAAATGTTTTGCGATTTACTCTACTGTGCCGATTGAGGAAGCAAGCTGTGGTCGCATGTAAATACCGTAAACAAGAATATACAGTATTTCAGTTGCTCTAACTACAAAACCGACACAAGAGGCACTTGCGAAACAAGGCATTATATCCGAGCCGACGCTATCGAACAGGTAGTTATGCTTGAGCTAAGACGAATGGCACAATTCTTGCAAGACGATGAGGAAGCCTTTGCCGAGCTTCTTGCGCAAAAGACCAATAAGGACATTCTGAAAGAGCAGAAATATATTGAAGAAGAACTCTGCAAATCTATTGCCCGAAACGAAAAAATCTCAGGACTTTATGAAAAGCTATATGAGGATAACGTTATCGGAAAAGTCAGCGATGAGTGGTTTGTTGAGTTATCTCATAAATACGAAAAAGAGCGTATGGACTTAAAAGCCAAAATTGCGGATACTCGATACAAAATCGAAGAGTTGAAAAACAACAATTCGGAATATGGAAAATTCATATCGGCAATTCGCAGGTTTATGCAAATGGATAATCTGACATCACCGCTGCTTCGAGAACTGATTGACCATATTGATATTTTTGAAACAGAGGGCACAGGCAAAAGTCGAACGCAACGAATCGTTATATATTACCGTTTTATCGGATATATCGAATTGCCGAACGCCACAAAACAAACCCACATTGCGGATACACGCAAAGGCGTTGCCTGTCTCTTATACACATCTGACGCTGCCGACGAAGGCTTAGG